>CACXEL010000421.1 GCA_902766655.1 uncultured Lachnospiraceae bacterium
ATTGATATTCAGTCTAAGCTTTTTCTTCATTTCTTGTTCCTTATCGTATAGGCCCACTTGTGGAGGGTCCTGTCACCGATCAGTTCCTTGAGCCCGTTGATGGTGCACATCTCATAGTAGGGGGAAATCCTGACTTCGCATCCGACGATGTCCTCGAGATACCGCTTGAGGCCGGGGATCCTGGCCGTTCCGCCGGTCAGGTAGATGCCCTCGCCGATCACAGCCTTGCGGATCTGGGGCGGAGTCCGGTCGAGGAAGGTCCTGATTTCCAGGGCCAGGGCCCGGATCCTGCCTTCCACCGCCTCCGACACCAGGGCCTGGGAAATGACAGCCTCCCGCGGCCGGCCGGTAAGGGTATTCATCCCCTACACCTTGCGCGCGTCCCTCCGCTCAGGCTCAAGTGTGGCCAGGACGCTTTTAAGACGGCGCGCCGTGCGCCTGCCGATGAGAAGGTTCTCGAGTCTGCGCACGTCGTTCATGATGGCTTCGTTGATCTGCTGCCCCCCGATGGGGATTTCCTTACTGATAATTACCTGCTCGTTGGCGATGACCGAGATTTCAGAGTTCTGGCCGCCAAGCCCCACGATCATGGTACCTTTGGTGCGGCTGATGGGGACGCCGATGGAGATGGCGTCGCAAATGGGCCGGTCCACCAGATAAACCTTGGGATTCCTGAGGTCACCCGCGTGAGAGATGGCGTAATAGGCTCTCCGTTCGATTTCGGACATCACAACAGGCGCCGAGAAATAGATCGCCGGCGCATACCCCAGGTGCCTGTCCACCCGCCGAAGCAGGGTGTGAAGCACGAACTCGACCTCGGCCACGTCCGCGATCCGGCCGCTCTTGACCGGCATGTCGACGGATATGTTGTCCGGGGCCTTCTCAAACATCTCGAAAGCATCGTTGCCCACTGCCAGGACCTGGCGCGTGGTCTTGACGGCGATCAGATTCTTCTCGATCAGCGTCTTGCCCGTGTTCTGGCTGTATATCTTAACGGAGCTGGTCCCGAGATCTACTCCGTAGGCGTTGTGAATGATCATTTATTCCTCCGGGTGAAGGATCAAATCAGCTTCCGCGAAGCTGAAATAGCTGTTGTTGCCTATGATGATGTGGTCCAGCAGGCGGATTCCGAGGATCCTGCCGCCTTCCCCGACCCTGTCCGTGGCTTCCCGATCCGCTGCCGAAGGCGTCGGATCTCCGCTCGGATGGTTGTGGACCATCACAAGGGAAGTAGACCTGTGGCGCAGGGCTGCCAGAAAAATGTCCCTGACGGAAAAAACCGCCTGGTCCTGGGTACCCATGGATATCCTCTCCTGCCCCAGCAGGCGGGATCTGGTGTCCAGCATGACACAATAAAGAGACTCCCGCTCCTCGTGCCGCAGTGTCTCCATAAAATAATCCGCGATGGACGCCGGCGAGTCGAGAGAAATCCTCTCCCTTCTTTTCGCGGCGGCGATCCTTCTTGAGAGCTCGGCGATGCAGGTCAGCTGAATGGCCTTGACCTCCCCGATTCCGGATATCTCCGTGAGCTCCGGAATCGAAAGGCTGCACAGGCCAAGTAGACCGTTGCTGCCCGGCGCCCTCCTCAGGACCTCCTCCGCGACCTCGATGACAGGCCGTCCCGAAGTCCCCGACCGCAGAACGACGGCCAGAAGCTGTACGTCAGTCAGCGCCGCGGGCCCGTAGATCAGGCACTTTTCGTAAGGTCTCTCCGGATCCGCCTTGTCTCTGAGCAGGATATTTTTCATTTTAATCTGAGCAGATCGGGCTGGGATTCTGCGTCAGATTGCATCATAACATAAATTTGCATCGGTGTACATGACCGGGGAAAGTTTTTGAAATCTTTTAGAAATGGCCTCCGCGACCCGCATGCCGTCCATGGCGGCCGAAATAATGCCGCCCGCGTAGCCCGCCCCCTCCCCGCAGGGGAAAAGACCGTCCACCGCGGAGACGTACCGGCTGTCCCGCAGGATCCTCACCGGCGAGGAAGACCGGCTCTCCGTACCGGAAATGATGGCATCCGCCCGGTCGAACCCTTCGATCCGCCGGCCAAAGGCCTCCACCCCCTCCACGATATCCCTGGTCATGAAATCCGGCAGGATATCATCCACACGACCGAATTTTCCGCCGCCCCGGTTGACGGAGACAAAGCCGCCCGGTCCGCTGCTTGCGGTCCCCTGGCGGAAGTCCGCGAAGAGCTGCTGGGGTATTCTCCCCTCTCCCGCCCGCCAGGCCAGGGCCTCCAGCTTTCGCTGGAAAGGGATTCCGGCCAGGGCCGCCGGACCTTTCCAGTCCTCCGCGGTGTAATCCCTCGGGTTCACCGAGACGATCAGGGCGCTGTTGGCATTTTCCGAGCCCCGGCCGGAATAGCTCATGCCGTTGACCGCCAGCATGCCGGCCTCGGATGACGCGTTCACCACGTATCCGCCGGGACACATACAGAAGGAATAGACGCCGCGCCCGTCCGCGGCCTGGTGGGTCAGCTTGTAAGCTGCCGGAGGAAGAGCTCCCCTGGCCCGCCCGTACTGGGACAGGTCGATCATGGCCTGGGGGTGCTCGATCCGGACGCCGCAGGCGAAGGGCTTGGCTTCCATGGGCAGGGCGAGCTCAGCCAGCACGAAAAAAGTATCCCTGGCAGAATGCCCCGGTGCGAGCACGCAGACGTTGGCCGGAATCAGCTCGCCGCCGTTCACGTATATACCGGTCAGGCGGCCGCCTGCCTCCCGGTAGCCTTCGAACCTGGTCCGGAAGCGGTATTCGCCGCCCATCTCCTCTATGGCCTTCCGCATGGAAATGAGGACCGGGACCAACACGTCCGTCCCGACGTGCGGCTTCTGGTCCGTCAGAATATCCGGAGAAGCGCCGTGCTTCACAAATGTCTCTTTGATGAACCGGGCGCGGTATCCCGGGTCCTTGACGGAGGTGTTCAGCTTTCCGTCGGAAAAAGTACCGGCGCCGCCCTCGCCGAACTGGACGTTGCTCTCTGTATCCAGCGATCCGCCCTTCCAGAAGTCCTCCACCTTCCTCGCCCGCACCTCTGCCGGGTCGCCACGGTCGATGATCAGAGGCCGGTAACCCGCCAGTGCGAGCAGGTAACCCGCAAAAAGGCCCGCAGGACCGCAGCCGACGATCACCGGCCGCTCGCTGAGCAGTTCCCTGCCGCCGACCGGCATGTGGAAGCGCTCGTCCGGTGTCTGGGATATATTCCTTTGCTTTCCGCCGGCAGAGCGCATCTGGCCTGCCAGCTCGACGTCCACTGTATAAATATAGTAGAGATCAGGCTTCCTTCTGGCGTCCAGAGACCGCCTGACTGTTCTGATTTCCCGGATCCGGTCCTCCCGGACGCGGAGCTCCCCGGCCGCCTTTTTGAGCAGTGCGGCTTCACTGTGTCCGACCGGGAGCTTAATGTCGCTGATCCTGATCATGTTTCCTCCGCTCCTCCGGCGCTCCTGCCGGCCAGGGCTCCCGTGGACCAGGCGAACTGGAGGTTCCAGCCGCCGCAGGCACCATCGATGTCCAGCATTTCACCTGTTATGTAAAGGTCCGGGATGAGCCGGGACATACAGGTCCTGGGATCGATCTCGTCCGTCGAAATCCCGCCGCTCATGACCTGGGCGACTTTTGCCCCCTGGTGTCCCGTCACGCGGACGCGGAAATGCTTGGCCCTCTCCGCAAGGGAAATGAGATCCGGCGACCCCTCCGTGAGGGCCGGAATCAGCTTCTCGGGGAAGAGCCCGACAAGAAGCTTTCTGAGAGAGCGCAAGGGGGTGCTCACATGCCGTTCGTGAAGGAGCTCAGCCAGCTCCCGTTCGGTCCCGTCGGGGAAGAAATCGAGCTCGGCGTAGACAGGCGCCTTGCTGTCCAGGAGGCGCACGGCCTCCGAGCTGGCGATGAAGACCGGAATTCCGGATATACCGTACTCCGTCAGCTGCAGCTGTCCGCTCTCCTCGGCAATCAGTTCACGGCCGGAGATGATGCGGACGCTCCCGTTCACACGGACGCCTGCCCAGCCGAGCTTCCCGGCGCCCTCCACGGTCAGCGGGACCAGGGCGGGCAGCTGGCGGATCACGGTATGCCCCATCCGCTCAGCGATCCCGGCCGGTTCGGCCGTATTGTCTTTTTCAGCGATACCTGCCCGCGTACCGCAGGCGAGGATCACAGCATCCGCCTCGTAGGTCCATGTGGCGGTCTCCACCTTGAACTTGCCCATGACCTTGCGGACCCTCTCGACCGCCTCCCTGTTCTTGATGCGGACGCCGCACTCTTCGGCGGCCATGAGGAGGTCCTGAAGGACCGACTCCGCCTGGTCGGAATAGGGGTAGATCCAGCCGCCGCGGGACATGGTGTGGACGCCGATGCCCTCAAAAAAGCGCAGCGTGTCCGCCACTGTCCAGTTCTCGAGGACCTTGGCGGCAAAAGAGCGGTCCTGCCCGTGGTAGACGCCCGTAAGAGAGCCCGTGTTGGTCAGGTTGCAGCGGCCGTTGCCCGTGCGAAGAAGCTTTCTGCCCGGCTTTGTCTCACGGTCGAGGACCGTCACCCGGGCGCCTGCCCTGGCGGCCTGGATGGCAGCCATGAGGCCGGAAGCCCCGGCGCCGACCACGATTACAGTTTTCTGCTTTTCATCCATTCTGCTCTCCTCTCCCGGCAGTCAGCCGGCTGTCGACATGTTTTTTCTATGAATGCCGCCTGATCGCTCACTCCGCCTCGGGCAGCACCACCAGCCCCGCCTCCTTCATGGACTGCAGGGACATGAGGATGCCAAGCTTGGCGGACGGCCAGGTCAGGCCTCCCTGGAAATAGACGTTGTAGGGCTCCCGCATGGGTCCGTCGGCGGACAGCTCGATGGAGGAGCCTTCGACGAAGGCCCCGGCCGCCATGATGACCGGATCGTCGTAGCCCGGCATGGGCGACGGCTCTGGCGCGACGAAGGAGTCCACAGGCGCACCGCGCTGAATACCCTTGCAGAAGGCGATGACAGCCTCCGGCGTGCCCAGCGTGATGGCCTGAATGATGTCGTGGCGGCTCTCCTTCCCGTCCGGCAGGACCGCGAAGCCCAGCTTTTCATACAGATTGGCAGCGAACACAGCGCCCTTGAGGGCGGAGGCGGTGACCGTCGATGCCATGAACAGCCCCTGGTAGAAGGCCGGGTTCACGCCAAGAGAGGGACCGACCTCCGCGCCCAGGCCCGGGCAGGTCATGCGGAAGGAGGCATTTTCAACGCATTCCCGCGTTCCGGCGATATAACCGCCGACCGGGGCCAGTCCGCCGCCGGGGTTCTTGATGAGGGAGCCGACCACCATGTCGGCGCCCACATCCGACGGCTCCATCCTTTCGACGAACTCGCCGTAGCAGTTGTCCACCATGCAGATGACGTCGCTCCGGACCGATTTGACCGCGGCGATGGCCTCAGCGATCTGGCCGACGGAGAGGGTCCGGCGCATTTCATACCCTTTGGACCGCTGAATGGTGATCAGCTTTGTCTTCGGCCCGATGGCCGCCTGGATGCCCGGAATGTCGAAGGATCCGTCCGGCAGGAGGTCCACCTGGCGGTAGGTCACGCCGTACTCGGCCAGGGAGCCCCGGCCGGGCCGGATGCCGATGACCTCCTCCAGGGTATCGTAGGGCTTGCCCGCGATCGAGATCATCTCATCTCCCGGGCGCAGGTTCCCGAAGAGGGCGATGGCCAGCGCATGCGTCCCGCAGGCGATGAGCGGCCGCACCAGCGCCGCCTCCGTGTGGAAAATGGCCGCATAGACCTCCTCCAGCTTGTCCCTTCCCAGGTCATTGTAGCCGTAGCCCGTTGTCGTTCCCAGACATGCCTCGCTCACGTGGCAGCTCTGCATGGCTCCGATCACCTTGAGCTGGTTGTACTCCGCCGTCCTGTCAATCTCCTCAAAGCGCTGCCTGAGTTCCCCGCAGACCGCTTCGCCGAAGGCGAGCACATCCCGGTCGATTCCCAGGCTCCTGTACATGTTTTCCATTTTCAGTCCTTCCTCTTCAAAAGAGA
>CACXEL010000422.1 GCA_902766655.1 uncultured Lachnospiraceae bacterium
CGCCCTGACGAAATCCTGAATCTCAGAAAAAGTCGGGAAATAGTGGACATCGGTCCCGTAGCGGGCGATGACCTTGCCCAGATCCGCGGAGGAGACGCCGGTATCGTTGGTCTCGCGGGCCGCGTAGATCTCCGCCAGGACGACGTGGTCGGCGGAGGAGAGGGCCTCTGCGAACTCATCCATGAGCATGATGGTCCTCGAGTAGGTGTGGGGCTGGAAGATGACCCAGAGCTCCCGATGGGGATAGCGGCGGGCAGCGGCCAGGGTCGCCTTGATTTCCGTCGGATGGTGGGCGTAGTCGTCCACAACGGTGACGCCGCCCATTTTGCCCTTGTACTCGAAACGGCGGTCGGTCCCGGTGAAGTCGGAGAGGCCTTGCGCGATGACGCCGACTTTCAGGCCGAGGTACCGGGCCATGGCGATGGCAGCCAGGGCGTTGGAGACGTTGTGGATGCCCGGAACGTTCAGGGAGAAGCTTCCGATAGGCCGGCCCTTCTCCAGGCAGGTGAAGATACCGCAGCCCTTCTCGTCAAAGGTCACATCCGCAGCCGTATAGTCCGCTTCACCGCTGAGGGCATAATTGATCACCGGGCAGGAGAGTCCTTCCGTGACCTCGCTGTATTTGGCGGACTCACGGTTCATGATCAGCACACCATCCGCAGGGATCTGGGAGGCGAAGCGGTGGAAGGAGGCGGCGATGGCGTCCAGGTCCGCGAAATAGTCCAGATGGTCGCTGTCGACGTTCAGAATGATGCCGATCCTGGGATAGAGGGAAAGGAAGCTATCCGTGTATTCGCAGGCTTCGGTGATAAAGGTGTCGGAAGCGCCTACGCGGATGTTGCCGCCGATGGAGGGCAGGATGCCGCCCACGGAGATGGTCGGGTCGAGACCGCCGGCCAGAAGGATGTGGGAGGCCATGGAGGTCGTGGTGGTCTTGCCGTGAGTGCCGGCGACCGCCACGGAGACAGCGTAGTTGGCCATGACCTCGCCCAGAAGCTCTGCGCGGGTCAGCATGGGGATGCCTGCCGCCTGAGCGGCGGCGAACTCAGGATTGTCCGGATGGATGGCTGCTGTGTAGACGACAAGATCCATGTCCTTTCGGATGTTGTCTGCCGACTGGCCCAGCATGATCTCTGCGCCGAGGGCGCTCAGATGGTGAAGCAGCTCCGAATCCTGGGAATCAGAGCCGGATACCGGGAAACCGGCCTTGAGGAGGACTTCCGCGAGACCGCTCATGCTGATGCCGCCAATCCCCATGAAGTGGGTGTGGACAGGCCGGTTGAAATCTATCTGATACATATGTATACTCCTTGTTGATTACATCAGAATATGCCCGTCATCGACATGCGATGCAGGGTTGAATACAGGTATTATAGGACCAGTTCGGAAAAAAAGCAATCGTTGAGGCGCCTTCCCCTGTAAAATGAAGTTTTTTGGGGCAGGAGACATACCTGGCCCCGGGGAAAACGTCACTTTTGGTCAAACAATTACTTAATGATACGAATAGTAAGCTTTTTTTGTCAAAGACGATGAAATCCGAGAATAATTGTTCACGAACTTGAATTATTGTGTTATAATCTCTCCACAAGAAGTCTACACTCAGGCAGATTGGCGTTGTTTACAGAATCCGCGGTTTTCCGGTCCGGAATGCAGATACTTCCGTCGGGTGAGGGCGTCCTTCGGGGCGTCCATTCTCATGCGAAAGGCTGCAGAACGGTCAAGGCTGCTGCGGGAGCAGGAAGCTATGCCGACTGTTTTTATCCGGTGTAACCCCTCTTTTCAGCATGGTCCGGCGGTGAACGGAGCGATCGGGGGGAAGCGATGCTTCCTCTGCGCAGCTTTTCGTTTCCGGCGTCATATGCTTCGGCTGGTCAGATATATTGCAGATCTCGTGACCAAACTGAAGAATGACAGCCTGGATCCTGCTGCTTCAGAAAATGAAGACACGGGACTGATTCCGAGGCTGATGCCTGAAGATGCCGTCCCGGCCTCGTTTGAACGGAACGAAGATGGTGACAGCCATGGCGCATAGGGGAGCGCTTTCGGGTGGAATGATCGGAGGGAGTTGAATGACTTCTGTTGTAAGGAAGCCGGAGCAGAGACAGAGCAATCCGTCGACGCAGGCAGACCTCATCCCTGTTTCC
>CACXEL010000423.1 GCA_902766655.1 uncultured Lachnospiraceae bacterium
CTTGGACGCCCAGGGCTGGATCTGGATCATTCTGGCCTCGGGCACAGAGACGTTGGCGACGCTCTGAAGAGGTGTCGGGGACCCGTAATAATCCACGGTAATCTTGTCCAGGACATGGGGATTGGCACGGCCGGCACGGATGGTCATAAGATCCCTCTCCAGATTGGCCAGTGTCTTTGTCATCTTCTCTTCGTAGACTTTAATTCTTGCGCTCATGGCAAATCATTCCTCCTTCTTGGAAAAGACTGGAGACCCGCTTTACGTGTCTCTATGGCTCGCGGATAGTCGACGGTGCAAAATGCAGACATGCGCACCGCCACCCGTCTCCGCGAAAACGCCGGAGGCCGCCACCGGTCTTATATTCCGGCTGCCAGGCCGCTCTCCGGCCATTTATATCGGTTCCTTCAGACGGTCACCACCGTGCCGTCGATATCTCCCCGGGCCGCCCGCTCGATGCTCTGCTCCTCGTTCAGGCCGAAGACCAGCATGGGCATCTTGTTCTCCATGGCCAGGATGGCGGCCGCGCCGTCGACCACCTTGAGGCCCTTGGCGACGACCTCCTGGATGGAGATCTCACTGAACTTTCTGGCGTCGGGATTGGACTTGGGATCGTCGTCGTAGACGCCGTCGATGGACTTGGCCAGGAGGATCATCTCCGCCTCGATCTCAATGGCCATGAGAACGGTGGCCGTATCGGTGGAGAAGTAGGGGTGGCCTGTGCCGCCCGCGAAAAAGACCGCCTTGCCGGCCTTGAGGGCCCGCATGGCCTTGTCCTTGGAGAAAAGCTCCGTGAAGGCCCCCACCGCAAAAGGCGTCATGACCTCCGTGTCGATGCCGACGGACCGGAAGATCTCGGACACATAGAAGCAGTTCATGATGGTGGCCATCATGCCGATCTGGTCCGCCCGGACCCGGTCGATGTTCTTCGAGCTCCTGCCGCGCCAGAAATTGCCGCCGCCGATGACGATACCGACCTCGCAGCCCTCGTCCATGACTTTTTTCACCTGTTTGGCGACGCCGATCACGGTCGCCTCGTCAAAGCCCTTGTGGTCGTAGTTGTCGCCGGCCAGGGCCTCACCGCTCAATTTCAAAAGGACCCGCTTCATAAGTCCCTCCTCTTCTGCCGTTTCATACAGTCTTATTTCCCCAGGCCGCCTTCCGGCGGATGCCTGCAGATAGTTCATTATAACATAGAAAGAAAAATATGGAAACTCATTTGCGGTCTTTAAACGCTGTTTGGCGGGCCGCGGCGTCCTTGCCGGCTCATAAGATTCCTGCGGAGAGACACTTCTGCTCCCTGTCACAGCCTTTCCCGCCCTCAGCGCAGCAAAAAACAGCCTGCGAAGGTTCCTCTCCCTTCGACAGGCTGTCTCTGTTTTCTCATATTACCGGAGGAACTTCTTCAGCTCATCCATGAACGTCTCCACATCCTTGAATTCGCGGTAAACACTGGCGAAGCGGACGTAGGCGACCGGGTCCAGCTCCTTCATGCGGATCATGACCTTCTCGCCGATGACCGAGCTGGGTATCTCACGTTCTCCCATATTGTAGAGCTCAGTCTCCACCGAGTTGACCAGCTCGGAGATGGCTTTGGCTGAGACCGGCCGCTTGTGGCAGGCCCGGACCACGCCGGCCTCCAGCTTGTTGCGGTCGAACTGCTCGCGGTTCAAGTCCTTCTTGACCACCATGAGAGGCACGATCTCGACCTTCTCATAGGAGGTGAAGCGCTTGCCGCAGGAATCGCAAAGCCTTCTCCTGCGGATGGCCGTGTTGTCGTCAGCTGGCCGCGAGTCGACGACCTTGGTGTTCTCTTTGCCGCAATACGGGCACCTCATAGTTTTCCCCCTTTCACCGGCAGGCCTCCCCAGACCTTTATGCCGTACCTCCCCTTCTCACCGGTCCGGCTGCCGTATACTATCACACGTTCCTGGAACAACCGCCTTTGCCGATGGGCGAACCTTTTACCGAAGACATCGCGGCGCGTTCCCTTTGATATCAATTATCATGATACTTTCTATCGTTTCAAAAATCAACCTGTTTGTGTGCGGTAACGGGGGCTGCCACTGTATCTCCTCCACCCTTTTCCAGGACCTGAAGAGTCTCGTTGGAATATGCGGATGAATCGGTTTTTCTTTTCATGAACGCTCTTCCTTCGAAGGCAGCTGCAGCCAGTATACCTCATCAGACCGTTTTATTGTATGGCAGGGACGAAAAAAAGGACGGTTTCCTCTCCTCTTTCGATCATCGAAATACAGGAAAAGGAACCGTCCCAAGTCTCACGCCAACATTGCCGCGATAAGCTCGCCCGCCATCACCCAATGGGGCGAATCCAGCACCACACCCAGATAACATGCCGTTCCAACGCCCGCCAGGGCTTCCCAGGCCTTCTTTCCCGAAAGGTCGTATATATAGGGAAGCGCCGGGCCGTGGCCGCTTTCGTGGTCCTCGAAGGATATTTCGTCTGTCCAGAGCATGCCGGGCGTCACCAGCAGCCTGTCCTCGCCCTTCGCCGTCTCCACCACCTCCTGCGGCAGGACCTTCGTGAGGTCCGTCAGATAGCCGTAGGCCGCATAGCTCATCATGATGTCCTTTCGCGGGCAAATGATAACATCCACCGCCTGGTTGGCCGCCAGGACCTGGAGCCTCTCCACGTCCTTCCGGGAGTCGGACCGAAAGGAGTCGTCCACCAGGATCTGCGACGCCGCTGTCCCTTCTCCGCACGCGGCGTCCAGTTCCCGGCAGAGCGCATCCTTCTGCGCGGCATCCAGGGTCAGGTCATAGACCGCCGCATACAGCATGATCTCAGGCTCCGGCCGGAAATAGTGGACGAGAAAAAGGGCCACAACAAAGATTCCGAAGCAGACAGCAGCCGCCTTCAGAAAATAGTAGTCCATAAAGTATTGAAGCTTTTTCCTAAAACGAGTCCCGAACATGGAAAAGCACCTCACAGCAAACTAAAATGTTCCGTCCCCCAGATTCAGCCTGCAGTTAATTGATGAAAAACCTGTCTGTCCTGAAGGGGGCCGCAGGCAGTCCTGACCCACCGAGGAGATTCGGCCGGCAGTAGTTGTGCCAGGCGTATCTGACATAGGCCGGTTCCGGAACCTCTGCAGTGAAAAGAAATACAGTATCGGCTTCCACACTGGCCTTGGCCGGATAAAACTGCTCGTCAGTTCCGGCAAGCTCGAAGCAGGAAATCGGTTCTTCAGCAGCCTTCAGGCCTCCTCCTGTATTTCGGAACCGGACAATTGCCTTGCCACCGCATATTTCCACTCTCTCCATAACAGGCGCGTCTGCGCAGATTTTCTCCCCGTAGACTTTGCTTCTGGCCTGCAGGGCCAGCCTGGTGCCGACCGTCTCCTTGTCGAGGGGATGGATATTGTCAAATTCTCCGCAGTCCGCCAGGACCGCCAGACCTGTATTTCTGACCAGGCAGGCCGTCTTCATCTGCTGGTCACGGAGCACTGCCCAGTGCCTGTCGTCGAGGCCGTTCACCCACTCAGCCTTGCCCGTGTACATGGGAAGCTGGACAAAGAGGAAGGGCAGGTCCATGTCTCCCCACGCTTCCCGCCATTCCAGGATGAGGGAGACCATCATCCAGTAATAATCCGCGCACCTGCTCTCGTCCTCCTCGCCCTGGTAGTAGAGGAACCCTCTGATTCCATAAGGACAGATCCGCTTCGTCATGGAAGAGAACAAGCCTGCTGGGCGGAAGGGGGACTGCCAGCCAGCCGGCTGAGGCCAGGGGCAGAGCCCGCACTCCTCGTTCAGGACCTCCCAGGTCACGCCAGGATCCTGGCGGCGCCTTGCCTGCACCCGGTCGTTCCAGGCGTTCCAGTCGGCCCAGTAGACCTCCATCTCGGCAGCATATTCCGCATCCGTCTTGTCACCCACCAGGGCGGCGTAGTTTTCCAGGTACCGCATACCGGCGGCGGTCTTTTGCAGCTGTTTTTCGCTCATCCAGCAGCTGATGGAGGTCCCGCCCCAGGCGCAGCAAAGGATACCCACCGGCACTTTCCGGGAAGCATGGAGATGCCGGGCAAAATAATACGCCACCGCGCTCATCACGCCGCTGGTTTCCGGCCCGCAGACCTGCCAGGCTGACGCAGCCTCCGCTGCCTCCAGCTCCGGGCCGGTCACGGCGCATTTAGGGGTCATGTAGAACCGGATGTCCTCGCATCGGCTTTCGGCCACAGCTTTCCCGCCCTCCAGGCTCTCTGCGAGCATAAGCTCCATGTTGCTCTGCCCACCGGCATACCAGACCTCCCCGATGGCGATGTCGGTGAAGTGGATGGTTTCATTTTCCGAGGATAAGGTGAGGGTGCAGCCTCTGCCGGCCGGCCTCGGCGGGAGCAGGGCCATGAAATATCCTGTCTGATCCGCTTTTACGGTGACGGTATCCTCCCCCAGTTCGGCAGTCACTTCCTTCTCCGCCCCGGTCCAGCCCCAGACGGGGATCGGCTTATCGCATTGCAGGACCATATGGTCCGAAAATACAGCAGCACTCTTTAGCATACGCTCTCCTCTCTCAGCACTGCCGCGCAGGAAAAGTGCCCTTCTCCTGCGCGCTCTGTGCTCCCTGCGGCATTTCCACCGCAGGATATACAGCTTTTCTACTTGACGGTGCGGCCCGTTGTGGATTCGGGAAGCTGCATTGATCTTTCCCGGGCCTCACCTGGCCAGGGCAAGAAGTCCTTCCTTCAGGTGTGCCAGCCTTTCTTCGGCATCCGCCTCAGAAGACCCTTTCACGCCATAATAGAACTTGATCTTGGGCTCAGTCCCGGAGGGCCTTGCACAGCACCAGCCTCCGTCCTCCAGCTCATAGTAGAGGACGTTGGATGTGGGCAGAGAAAGCATCTCCACATGTCCGTCCAGGCAGTCTCTGCGAGTCCCGGCCCGGTAATCCCGCACAGCCAGGATCCTCTCGCCGCCCGGCATGGCAGCGGGGGCTTCCCGCAGGCTCTCCATGAGCCGTGCGATTTCAGCCGCACCGTCCTCCCCCTTAAGGGTGACAGAAGTAAGGCCTTCCTTGTACCAGCCGTATTTCTCGTAGAGCTCCCGCATAGCGTCAATCAGCGTCATCCCCTTGGCCTTATAGAAGGCAGCGCACTCAGCCAGCATCATGACAGCCGAGCAGGCGTCCTTGTCCCTGGCATGGGTCCCGGCCAGGCAGCCGTAGCTCTCCTCGAGGCCGAACACATAGTGGTGGGAGCCGGTCTCCTCAAAGAGGCGGATCTGTTCACCGATATACTTGAAGCCTGTCAGGACCTCGATCAGGTCCACATGCCAGAAGGCAGCCAGCGGCTTCACCATATCGGTCGTGACAACGGTCTCCACCAGGGCGGGATTTTCCGGCATCCGCCCTTCCCGGGTGAGCTCACGGCAGATATATTCGGCGATCAGCATGCCCGACATGTTGCCGGTGAAGCTCCTGTAACGGGAATAACCGGCATTATCCTCTTCTTTGGAGGGTCCTGCCGTAGACAGATCCTTCACCCAGATGCCGAGACGGTCCGCGTCCGGATCGGTCGCCATCACGATATCCGCGTCCTCCCGCACCGCCTGGGCCAGCGCCAGCTTCCAGGCGGCCGGATCTTCGGGATTGGGGTAGGACACAGTCGGAAACTCGCCTCCTTCCGGCTTTTCCTGCTCTGACACCACCGAAACATGGTGGAAGCCCAGCTCCCGCAGGACCCGGCGCACCGGGATATTGCCCGTCCCGTGCAGCGGCGTGTATACAATTTTGAGATTGTCCGCCTGCTCCCGGATGACCTCCGGGTGAATGCTGAGGGCCTTGACGGCCGCTATATAGGCGTCGTCAATCTCCTCGCCAATATCCGTCAGCAGCCCCTTGGCGCGGGCCTCCTCCTCAGGCATGGTCCTGACCATGTCGAGGTCGGTCACCTTGCCCACCTCCGCGAGAATATTGCGGTCGTGGGGCGGCGTAATCTGGGCGCCGTCCTCCCAGTAGACC
>CACXEL010000424.1 GCA_902766655.1 uncultured Lachnospiraceae bacterium
CAGCCAGCAGGGCCTCCTTGTCCGCAGCCATGAGGGCGTCGAAGGAGCCGAAATAGTTCATGATGGTCCTGGCCGAAGCGCGGCCGACGCCGGAGATGGCCAGGCCGGCAAGAAGGCGCCAGGGCTCATTTTCCCGGGACTTGTCGACGGCGGCGAGAAGCTTGTCTGTGCTCTTTACAAGGCCGATGACCTTCTTCTCGAGGAGCTCCTCCCGCCTGTCCTTCAGCAGATAGATATCGCCGATATTGGAAATGAAGCCCTCCCGTACCATGGCCAGCACGATTTCCTCGCCGAAGCCCTTGATGTCCATGGCGTCCCGGCCGACGAAATTGATGAGGTGACGCTCGAGCTGGGCCGGACAGCCGGGATTGACGCATTTGACGTCGCTCATCCCCTCCTCACGGACCACCCTGGCGCCGCAGACCGGACATACGGACGGAAGCACATAGTCCGTCACGCCAGCCGGCCGTTTCTCAGGGATACTGCACCGGATCTTGGGAATGATCTCGCCGGATTTATATACCAGCACGGTGTCGCCGATGCCGATATGGAGGCTGCTGATGAAGTCCTGGTTGTGGAGGGTGGCCCTGGAGACCGTGGTGCCGCAGAGGCGGACAGGTGTGAAGACAGCCGTCGGATTGAGCCGGCCGGTCATGCCGACCGAGACCTCGATGTCCGTGATGACCGCCTCCTTCTCCTCGGGCGGATACTTGTAGGCAATGTGACCGGCGGAATACTTGGTCCCGGCAGGGAAATCCCGGCGGTAGGCGACCTGGTCGATCTTGACCACGGCGCCGTCGATATCATAGTCAAGGCTGCCCCGCTCCTCCCCGATGCGGTCGATCTCTGCAAGGATCTCCTCGTCGGTGACGCAGCGGCGGTGGGGAACGGTCTTCATTTTCTGCTTTTTGGCCAGCTCGTCGAGACCGGCCGTGTGGGAAGTCATGAGACGCTGAGGCCCGTTCTGTACATTGAAAATAAAGAAGCTCAGCCCGCGCTCCCGCGTCATGGCCGGGTCCAGCTGGCGGAGGGTGCCCGCCGCGCAGTTCCTGGGGTTGGCGAAGACCTTCTTGCCCAGGAGCTCCTGTTTTTCGTTGGTCCGGTCGAAATCGGCGTGGCTCATGTAGACCTCGCCGCGGACCTCCAGGTACTCCGTTTCATTCTTCAGCTTTCTGACAACGTCCGGGATGACCTGGGCGTTGAGGGTCACGTCCTCACCGACTAGGCCGTCGCCGCGGGTCTCCGCAAGCGTCAGCTCTCCCCCCTCGTAGCGGAGGGTCATGGACAGGCCGTCGATCTTTTCCTCCACGGAGAAGACCACGTCCGGGTGCAGCGCCCGCACGCTGTGGACCCAGTTGATCACATCCTCGCGTTCAAAGACGTCCTGGATGGAGAGCATGGGCACGTTGTGGGTCACGGTCACACCGGCCTCGCGCTTGACGCTGGCCCCGACGGTCTGGGTCGGGGATGTGGCGTCCACGAACTCCGGGTGGGCCTTCTCCGCCGCCTTGAGCTCCTGCATCAGCATGTCGTATTCGTAGTCCGAAACGATCGGCTCTGCTGCCTCGTAGCGCTCGTTATAGAGTCTGATTTTGTCCCGAAGCTCTCTGTAAGCCTCAAGCGTCATTTCTGTCATGATCTCTCATCTCCCTGCGCGCAGGATAGGACTTGCCGGACGGATGACGGCCGCGGTCGCCGGAGCCATCCTTCTGACTGCTCCCGTCACGTCCATTTGGTCTGCCGGCTTCCTCTCTTCCGTATCTGGCAGGAGAACCGTTCCGCTGGAAATGCTCCCCGTGTGTCCGCTCACCCTGGCGCTGTCTGTCGCCGGCAGGACGTTTGTCCGGAAGGCCCTTGTCACTCCGCGGGCGCTCTCCGCCGAATCTGTTCTGGCCGGCCTTCTCCCCGTACGTGCGCCCAGCCTGACACTGTCCGTCGCCGGCAGGCCGCCCGCCCGGATAAGATTTCTCACCCGTCCCGTCTCTGTACGGTCTTTCTCCGTAGGGGCGCTCTCCCTGACGCGGTCTGTCACTGTACGGACGCTCGCCGTGCTGTGTCTTGTCGCCTTTCCCGGTCCGATACGGCTTCTCTCCGTAGGGGCGCTCCTCCTGACGCGGTCTGTCTCCGTAAGGCCTCTCACTCTGGTGCGTCCGGCCGCCGTAAGGTTGCTCTCCCTGACGCGGCCTGTCGCCGTTCGGGGTCCTTGCGCCGGGCATCGGCTCCCTGTTGGCATTGGTAATCACCCTGGCCACAGGTTCTGTCCCCGGTGCGTCGGCCAGCGCCTTGAGGCCTTCGATCTCCTCCCGGGTCAGGAAGCGTTTCATCCCCTCCCGGAGACCGCCCAGGCGCAGGTTCATGATCCTGACCCGCTTGATCTCGAGGGCAGTATACCCAAGCGCCTGGCACATGCGCCGGATCTGGCGGTTGTAGCCCTGGGTCAGAATGATACCGAATTTCCTTGCGCCGCGGCGCTCAATGACGCATGGTCTGGTCGTGACCCTGGTCCCCACAGGATTCTCGCCGTCTCCCTTTACAAGATGCCGGTCATCATCGAGAACGATGCTCACGCCCCGGCTCATCTTGTTCAGGAAATCGTCGGTGATATACTTATCTACTTTTACTATATATTCCTTCTCATGGAAGCCGGAGGCCCTCATGATCTTGTCGTTCAGATCGCCGTCATTGGTCAGCAGGACCAGACCCGTGGAGTCCCGGTCCAGTCTGCCGGCATAGGAAATATAATGGTTCAGCCCGGCAAAGTCGATAATGTTCTCCTTCACCCTGCGGTCGCCCGTGCAGATGACGCCCTTCGGCTTGTTGATCACCATATATAGCTTCTCTTCGCCCTTGTCCCGGACCGGTTTTCCGTCCACAAAGACCCTGTCATTCTCCCTGACGCGGGACCCGAGCGTCGCCGTTTTTACCTCTCCGTCAGCGCTCTCCACGGTCACATGGCCTTCCTCGATCAGCTTGTCCGCCTCCCGGCGGGAGCAGAGGCCCGTACCGCTCAGGTACTTGTTCAATCTCATACTGTCTTTTTCATTTTCCATGGTAAATCTCCAGACAATCCCTCCCGGGATTAATAAAACGCCGGGGCCCGGGATCTCATCACCCGGCAGGTCTGCCCCGTGCCCGCCTCCTGCCGTGCTTTCGCGGTCCTGCGGCAGGCCTTATCAGGTATGGTTCCCATTCGGAGCTTTCCGCCCGGGAATATACCTATTTATATTATCATCATTGGAAATGAAAAGCAATCCGTATCCTCCGCGCCGGCATCTCCTACCAAAAGCCGGTCAGGGCAGGGGAAATCACCAGCCTGGCACGCAGAATCGTCATGCTGGAGGGGATGGAAATCCGTATAAAACACGACAAATGGCAACTTGCATTATAAAAAGAATATGGTATGATTATATTTTGAGAAGATTTGTGAAGGGTATGCTTCGTATACGAATCCTGCTTAAAGAAGAGATATACAAGGCATTAATTCATTATACAGGGGAGAATATATGGCGAGAAGAAAGATCTCACGGAGAGAGCGCATCCGACGACGGCGGATAGAGGCTCTCAGGATGTTGGGAGCGGCTTTCATTTTTATACTGGCTGTATTTTTGATATTCGACAGAAAACCAGGTACCTTGAGGGCCGACACCGGCACTTCCCAGACCGCGGCAGGCGGCCGGGAGGATAACACCCAGAGCACGGAAGTGTCGGATATCCCGGTCCAGCCCTCCACCCCGGAGTACACGCTCCCGGAAATGGATTCTCTCAGCCCGGACGGCTGGCGAAGCACGGATGACGGCTGGTACTACGTAGGCGAGGACGGCAATCCTCTGAAGAGCCAGTGGGCCACCATCGACGGCCGGATCTACTATTTCGGAGAGGACGGCTATATGGCCACCGGCTGGTATACGATCGACGGCAGGCTTTATCACCTGACCCTGGCCGGTGAGCTGGAGACGGACACCTGGGCTACGGACTCCCAGGGCAATACCTACCACCTGAACACCAGCGGCTATGCCGATACAGGGTGGCTGAGGACCGAAGACGGTGCCACCTACTACCTGGGCAGCGACGGCATCCGGCGGACCGGGCGGACAGAGGTCGACGGTACTGTCTACTACTTTGGCACCGACGGCCGCATGGCGGCAGGCTGGACCATGATCGGGGACACCAACTACCACTTCGATGAAAACGGCAGGATGTCGACCGGCTGGTTCACCGATGAAGACGGCTCCATCTACTACTTCTTCGAGGACGGCACCATGGCCCATTCCTGGCTGGAGCTGGACGGCAAGAAGTATTTCCCGGGCCAGGACGGCATTCTGGACATCGGCTGGACCCGGATCGACGGCAACCAGTACTTCTTCCTCGAGGACGGCTCCATGGCCACCGGCGAGATGGAAATCGAAGGCCAGAAGTATATCTTCGGCGACGATGGAATACTGGCCAGCGGTCTGACCAAAATGAACGGCAAGCTCTACTACTTCGACGAGAACGGCGTCAAGAAGACGGGTATCGTCCATCTGGAGTCCGGCACCTATTACTTCGGCGGCTATGACGGGTCTGCCCAGTATGGCTGGGTGACCGACGATTCCGGCAACCGCTACTACATGGATCCCGATACCCTGACCGCTCTGACAGGCTGGCAGACCGTGAACGACGAGACGCTCTATTTCAACAGCGACGGCATTTACGATCCCAACAAGGCGGCATCCGACATGCCCATGGTGGCCCTGACCTTCGACGACGGGCCGGGCTACTACACCAACCGCCTGCTGGACATCCTGATCGAGAACAACGCGACCGCCTCCTTCTTCATGATCGGCGAGGAGGTCGAGAAGTACCAGGCAGAGACCAAGCGCATCTATGAGACAGGCATGGACCTGGGCAACCACTCCTGGGGACACAAGAATCTCCGCAATCTCTCTGCGGAAGAAGTCCGGGAGCAGCTCCAGAAGACTGCCGACCTGATCGAGCAGATCACAGGCCGCAGGCCCTGGATGTGGAGACCGCCGGGAGGCGCCTTCAACGATACGGTCCTCGCGAACGATCTCGGCATTCCGGTCATTCTCTGGTCCCTTGACACGCTGGACTGGGATACCAAGAACACGGAATCCAATGTCCGGGCGGTCCTGGACAATGTTCAGGACGGCGACATCATCCTGATGCACGAGATCTACCAGACCTCCGTTGATGCGGTCGAGATCTTCCTCCCCGAGCTCACCAAGCGTGGCTTCAAGGTCGTTTCCGTCTCGGAGCTGGCCAAAGCCAAGGGTGTCACCCTCGTCGAGGATTACGCCTACGGACGGATCACAGCAGAATAAGGCATACAAGAACCGAAGCGCCGGCATGGGCTCATCCATGCCGGCGCTTATCTATTGCTGCAAACTTCTTTAG
>CACXEL010000425.1 GCA_902766655.1 uncultured Lachnospiraceae bacterium
GAAACCGGAACTGTGGTCGTCTGTGTTCAGCGGATGCGTAGGAGCCAGCTCCCTGATCGGAGCTGTGATGATGAGCGCCGGAAAACAGGAGGAAAAATGCGGGCTGAAGGTCACTGAAAGGCTGTGCGTCTTTTCGGGCGTGATGGCCGCCCTGGCGATCGGATACTGGTATCTGGTGGCCTCAGGCGTCTCTCTGAACGCCTTTTTGCTGTTGTTCAGTGCAGGATGCCTCGCAGTCGGTTTCCTGCTCTCCCTGATCAACATTCCTCTCAACACTACTATCCAGCGGAAAGTAGAAAAAGATAAGCTCAGCAAGGTAGGCAGCATCATAAGCGTAGGCTCACAGGGAATGATTCCGATCGCCTCAGTATTGGCAGGGGCGGCGCTTCAGGCTTTCGGAAGTACAGTGCTTCTTGCCATCTGCGCAACAGGATTCATAGTTACAGCAGTCCTGCTTTTGAAAAACAAGCATGTCCATTCATTGTAGGGGATATATAGTGTTCACTTTGCCTCAACAGGAATATATAATAGTATTATTGCGGCAAGCCGGTTGATCCTTTCGGTTCTCCTGACAGGACTGCTCTTGAAAAAAGCGCCGAAGTGGATATCATACCTGCTATGGGTGCTTGTGGACCAATTCCAGGGGACAGCCTGCTCAGAAGGGAAAAGTGATGAAGAAAGCCTTTTTTATGATCTGCCTTGCGGTCGAAACCGCGGCCTTTGCTTTTTTTGCCCTGACGGCCCTGTCCGGCGTCGTTGGTAAGGAGGACGCCCTGATTGCCGTGGCCTGCCTGCTCACGCCCCTGCTTCTGGGTGCCATATCCATTTCCTGCCTGATCAAATGCCGGCGCAATAAGGAAAAGCTTGTCAGCCATTCGCTCCTCATGAAGCTGTCTGTGTTCCTGGTGTGCATGTCCGTCTCCTTCCTCGCGTTTGAGGACGGCTGGATTGCAACCCTGGTCTTCCTGATTCCAGGGCTGATCCTGACAGGCGTCACGGTCCTGCTCATTCGAAAGCCGTGGGTGGTCAGGAAGCCCGGCATCCCAGGCAGACCGGCCGAATACGCCTTCAAGTACAAGGGCAAATGGGAGTGGGAAGCCGCCTCTGCCGAATACAGACGCCTGAAGGGAATCATGGATGGGGGAGCCCTGACGGATGAGGAGAACGAACTGATCTACGCATATACTGCCGTGCCGTTTTCCTACATGTTCTACTGGCTGGCAGTATCGGGGTTCCTGAACCGAAGCTTCGATGAGGAGTATGCTGACGCGGACATTGTCGGCGCGATGAAGCGCCGCGAGATCACGCCTGTCGAAGCCCTGGGACAGCTGGACTATTACTTCGGCAGTGAGTACCTGCTCCCCGGAATCATCCGCTTTTTCCGCTCCTACTATTACAGGCAGGGGGCCTTTACAGACAGCGCCACATACCTCTACGATTATTACGAGATGAACGGCGAGCCGGAGGATCGATACTACTGCATGGATTTTTCCTGGGATGTGTGCGAGCGCCTGACTGCCCGGATCGAAGAGCGGTATACAAGCTGGAATAAGCGGTTCAGTTCAAATGACGATAAGGACTATCATGAGGATGAGCGCTTTGACAGGAAGGTGCATTCCGCCTTGTTCGGCACCGATCTGAACGTATGCGCAAGCGGCGTGAAATACCATGGCTTTCCGGGCGGCACGGATGTCTATGTCGACAGATGCGCCGCAGCCCTGGATGCGCTGTCCGACAGGCAGATCCGGATGCTGGAACGCATTTTCGATGATGACTACGGCGTAGAAGAGACGCCGGAGGCGACGTCGATTGACGCCTTCAGACCTGAGACACTGCACATTCTCGAGCCGCGGGATGAGAACGACCTTGTCTTCGCGGTCAGCGGAGAGGCGGATTTTGAGCCTGAGCACGGAATCTCCTTTACGGTCCGCAACGGCCTGATCATCGATACAGGTTTTTCTTACGACTTCGACGATCCGTACAGCGAAGAGAACCTGAGGCGCTATGAAAACATGCCTGCACTCGATTTCGCCCGGATTCGTACGGAAGCCGATGCGGCTCCCTGCCTTCAGACCGGGGAGCTTGTAAGGGTGAAGCTTCTTCCGGAGCCGGACGCCTGCAAGACAGATTCTTCGGAAGAATATGTCTATCTGCCGCCGCACGCACTGGCTGCGAAAGAAAGGAATGAGCAGTACATCCGGAACCTCCGTGCCTTCTCCGGCCTGCCGGATCTGGAAGTTCTCTATTCGCCGCATTACCTGACGGACCGTGACGGAATACGACAATCGATCGTGCCGCGCAGACTGTATATCAGGACAAAAGACAAAAAGATATGGGTCCAATTCTTCTTCATCGTGGATGTGTGGGATTAGGATCAGCCCACTTCTCCCCTTCTCTCTTCAATCCGATGCAAATACAGAGAACAAACCGTGGAGCACAGCATGAATTATAAAATACTGATCGTGGAGGACGATCCCGGCATCGCCGGAGGAATCCGGGACTGCATGGCCAAGTGGGGCTTTGAGGCAGAACCCGTGTCGGATTTCCGGCGTGTGATGGAACAGTTTGCCAGCTTCCAGCCCCACCTCGTACTTCTGGATATCTCTCTGCCCTTCATGAACGGGTATCACTGGTGCTCGGAGATCCGCAAGGTCTCGTCGGTGCCGGTGGTCTTCATTTCCTCCGCATCCGACAATATGAACATCATCATGGCCATGAACATGGGCGGGGATGAGTTTATCGCCAAGCCCTTCGATCCGGGCGTGCTCGTCGCCAAAGTGCAGGCCCTGCTCCGGAGGACCTACGATTATGCCACCTCCGCACCGATCCTGGAGCATCGCGGCGCCATTCTCAATATGGGCGACGGAAGTCTGACCTGGCAGGGGCAAAAGATCGATCTTACGAAAAATGAAGCCCGGATCCTGACCACCCTCCTGCAGAACAAGGGCTCCGTCGTAAGCCGCGAGAAACTGATGGAGGCGCTGTGGCAGTCGGACGCCTTCGTGGATGAAAATACACTGACCGTCAATGTGGGGCGCCTGCGCAAAAAGCTGGACGCTGCCGGGCTGACTGATTTCATCACGACCAAATTCGGCGTGGGCTACCTGGTGGGGTGAGGAAATGAATCTATTTCTTCGATACCTGAAAAGCAGATCCGGCCTCATCCTTCTCTTTTTCTCCTTCGCCCTGATCTTCGCCCTGACTTTCTGGCTCTATCGTCTGCCACTCGCGGCAATCTTCTATCCCGCGATGCTCTGCGCGCTTGTCGGCTTTGTCTGCATTTGCAGGGATTACGTGGGCGTGAGACGCAGGCACGACATCCTGTCCGGTTTTCGGGGCATGGACGACGTGCTTCCGGAGTCCCGGGACATTGAGGATGCTGACTACCGTGCGATCATCCGTTTGCTGGAGGAACAGCGGCGCGAGGCGATCACCCGGACCGAGAGCGAAATGCAGGCCATGGTGGACTACTACACCCTCTGGGCTCATGAGATCAAAACGCCCATCGCCTCCATGCGCCTCAGGCTGCAAAATGAGGACACCCCTGAAGCCCGCAGCCTCCTCACCGACCTCGGACGGATCGAACGGTACGTGGAGATGGTGCTGACCTATCTCCGTCTGGAGGGCGACGGCTCGGATTACGTCATCCGTGAGTGCGATCTGGACAGCATCCTGCGTCCGGTGTTCAAGCAATTTGCCGGGGAATTCATCGGCCGCAGGCTGAAGCTGGACTACTCGCCGGCAGAGACTCGTGTGCTTACGGACGAAAAATGGCTGGCCTTCGTGGTGGAACAGGTTCTCTCCAACGCTCTTAAATACACACCTTCGGGGACAATTTCGGTATCTCTGGAAGCTCCCGCAACGCTTTGCATCCGTGATACGGGTGTCGGTATTGCCCCAGAGGACCTGCCACGGGTCTTCGAGCAGAGCTACACAGGCCTGGCCGGACGGACCGACAAGAGAGCCAGCGGCATAGGCCTGTACCTGTGCAAGCGTGTATGTGATACGCTTGGGCACAGGATTTCCATAGATTCTGCTCCGGGCGACGGAACAATCGTTCGTATAGATCTGAGCCATCGGGAATTGCCTGTCGAGTAATCAGGAAGCTAAAGGATTCCCAGGGAGCGATTCGCCGTTCCCAAAAATCAGCTCCATGCATCGACTGATTGCACTTCTTACAAAAATGTTCGTTTTTACCCACGAAATGTAAGCCGGTTCAATGGAATGGACCGGCTTACGCCTTTATAATGAGGTACATAAAACGAACAGGAGGACAAAGACATGAGTCTGCTGGAAGTCAAAGGACTTAAAAAGATATACAAGACGCGTTTTGGCGGTCACTCCGTTGAGGCGCTGAAAAACGTGAACTTCACGGTGGAGGACGGCGAATATGTCGCCATCATGGGCGAGAGCGGATCAGGCAAGACAACGCTGCTCAATATTCTGGCCGCCCTGGACAAGCCCACCGCCGGTTCGGTACTGATGGACGGCAAGGATTTCTCAAAAATCAGAGAGAGCGAAGTGGCGGCCTTCCGCCGGGACCACCTGGGCTTCGTTTTTCAGGAATTCAACCTCCTGGACACCTTCACACTGGAGGACAACATCTACCTGCCGCTGGTGCTGGCCGGGAAGGACTGGAAGGAAATGAACGCATTGCTCGCGCCAATCGCCAGGACCCTGGGCATCCAGGACATCCTGAAAAAATACCCCTACGAGGTCTCCGGCGGCCAGAAACAGCGGGCAGCCGTTGCCCGGGCGCTGATCACGTCGCCGCGGATCATCCTGGCCGACGAGCCCACCGGTGCGCTGGACTCCAGGTCTTCGGACGAGCTGTTGAGGCTCTTCGCTGAGATCAACCGGCAGGGCCAGACCGTCCTCATGGTCACCCACTCCGCCCGCGCCGCCAGCCGGGCAGGACGCGTGCTCTTCATCCGAGACGGAGAGGTCTTCCACCAGCTGTATCGCGTTGGGGAATCCAGCGAGCTCTTCTACCAGAAGATTGCAGACACGCTGACACTCCTTGCCCAGGGAGGTGACCGGACATGAAAGGATGGCTCCTCTATCCCCGACTGGCCTGGGAGGGCCTTCGCAAGAACCGGCAGCTGTCTCTGCCCTATCTGCTCACGTGCGTCGGTATGGTCGCCATGCACTACATTCTGGCGTATCTGGCTTCCCCCTCGACCATCGAGAAGCTGCCCCATGGCGGAGAGACCATCGAGACGATCATGGTGTTGGGGTGCCTCGTCATACTGCTGTTCTCATTTATCTTTCTCTTCTACACCTATTCCTTCCTGAACCGCCGCAGGGCCAGGGAGTTCGGCCTCTACAATGTCCTTGGCATGGGTAAGCGAAATCTTTCCAGGATCGTGCTCTGGGAGAGCTTCATGGTGACTGTCGTCGCGCTCACCGGCGGACTTGCCCTGGGGGCTGTCCTCTCAAAGCTGGCGGAGCTGGGGCTCGTCAACCTCATGGGAGCGGAGATCGACTACCGCATCCGGCTGGATTTCAAGGCCGTATTCCGGACAGTGGTCTGCTATGTGCCGGTTTTCGCCCTGAACGCCATCGCCGCGGTCATCCGCACCCGGCGCACCAGCGCTGTGAATCTGCTCAAGGCTGAAAACGCCGGGGAGAAACCGCCAAAGGGAAACTGGCTCCTGGCAATCCTGGGATTCATCATCCTGGGGACCGCGTACTGGCTGGCACTGAGCATCACGAACCCGCTGGACGCGCTCATGTGGTTCTTTGTGGCGGTCCTCCTGGTCATCATCGCCACCTACATGCTCTTTATTGCCGGCAGCGTATGGATCTGCCGCAGGCTCCAGAATAACAAGAGGTATTACTACCGCCCCGACCACTTCGTGTCGGTCTCCTCCATGGCCTATCGCATGAAACGCAACGGAGCC
>CACXEL010000426.1 GCA_902766655.1 uncultured Lachnospiraceae bacterium
GACCATCATGGGCGTTCCGCGGATGATGGTCACGTAGATCTTGAAGATAACATTCACGATTCCCAGGAGCAGGTTCTTCCTGGACTTCTGCTGGTCGTGAGCGGTCCTGACCAGGGCGACGATGGAGCCAAGCAGAATACCGAGGATCAGGGCAAGGGCGGTGACCAGCAGGGTCGTTCCGACGCCCTCGATGTAAAGCATCCACCGGTCATTGTAGAGAAATGCCTGGTAGAACTTGACGAAGAAGTTCTGGAAAAAGCTCAGCTGTCCGCCGTTCCTGGCGAGTTCAGAGAGCGTCTCATAGGTCTCGATCATAAGTGTAATAATCCTTTTCTGTGATGGATCCGGCGGTCAGTCCCCGCACGGTGTTTTTGTTCGCCCGTGGCGCAGGCCGGACCTCTTTATCGGTCTTAAGCCCGCTCCCAGAACAGAACAATCCGCGCCGGCAGTCCATGCCGTTCGTCCCCGTCGGGACCAAAATCACATGCACGGCATGGAAATGGCAGACGTCAGAAAAATCCGGATCCGGGGCTGCAGGGGATTCCCGCAGCTCCGGATCCGGATCCGTCCGGATCATTGAATTGAAAAATAATCAATCAGCACTGATATATTTGGAGATAACGCTGTCGAGCGTGCCGCCGTCCTTAAGCTCAGCGAGGCACTTGTTGACAGCGTCCACCAGAGCGGTGTTGCCCTTGGCAATACCGATGGCGTACTGCTCGGTCACATACTTGGAATCCAGGATCTTGAGGCCCGGGTTTGCCTTGACGAAAGATCTGGCCGGCTCCTGGTCGATGACGACGCAGTCGACCTGGCCGTTCAGAAGGGCCTGGACAGCGGTCAGACCGTTGTCATAGGTGGTGACGTGGTCTTCGCCGTAGTCGTCGGTGCAGTAGAGGTTGCCGGTGGTGCCGCGCTGGGTACCGATCATCTTCCCGGCAAGATCATCGATAGTTTCGATATCGGAATCAGAAACAACGATGACGACCTGAACGCCGTTGGAATAGGGATCAGAGAAATCCATGACCTGCTTGCGCTCGTCCGTGACGGAAACGCCGGCCATGACGATGTCGCTCTTGCCCTGCTGGACGGCCAGGAGGGCGGCGTCAAAATCCATATCGTCTACAACAAGCTCAAGGCCAAGCATCTCGGCGATGGCGCTGGCCAACTCGATGTCGATGCCTTCGAATTCGCCTGTGTCAGTGGTCATCTCATAGGGCGGGAAAGCGGCATTGGTACTCATGGTGAGCTTGCCAGCGTTGACGGTGGTGATTGCTGCGGCGGGCTCAGCAGCCTCAGACGTTTCCTGGGCAGCTTCAGTGGTCGCAGCAGCCGGAGCCTCAGCGGGCTTGGAAGAGCCGCAGGCTGTCATCGCGACAATCATGCAGAGGGCTGCCATAATTGCCAGTGTTTTTTTCATCATGATACAATCCTCCTTTTTGTTTTTGAAGGCCCCGCCAGATGCGGAATACCTTCTGATTTGCGGCCCCACAAAGGGTGCCGCAGCCTTCTAAGAGCGCATAGAAAGCCGCCCCTGACCAGATGTCATTAAGTATAATTGCATATTTATTCTTTGTCAACCGCAGTTGCCGGCCCATACTTTGAAAAATGGCCTGTTTTTATAGCATTTAGACATGTTACACGTAACAATCAACAATCATTACCTATTCTTGTGCTACCGGAATGTGCCCTTTTCGGCCTCTATTTCCTCACAGAGGCAGCCACCGTACCGAAGCTGTCTATGGTCCCGTCATACTCTCCGCACAGGATCTCAGCGCCGGCCGGCAATGCCACCGCCACCCTTTCCCTGCGGAAATTCTGAATGAAAATGAAATCCTTGTCGCCACCGGTCCTCGTCGTGACCTCCACGCCCTCCGGAACCTCCCCGAGAGGCCCGCGGATACCGGCTTCTCCGGCGATTGCCCTGTAGAGATCGTCATAGAGACGCTGCTCAAAGTCCGCGCACACGTACCAGGCCTTCCCCTCCCCAAACCGGTTCACCGTGAGAGCCGGCCAGCCTTTATAGAAGTCTGAGCCGTAGACCAGGAGCGGCTGTGCGGTCGAAACCCTTACAAGGTCACAGAGATGGGTACAGGTGTAAGAGGCCTTCGTGCCGGAGATGATCGGTCCACCATCTTCCTTCGGATATGCCTTATCCTGCGTGCCGTCTGCCGAGAAGCTATCCGCAGGAATTCCTGTATTCATTTCCCAGTCGTAGAGGCCGTCGATCTCGGTGCTTCGGAGGCCGAGCACGTCCATAAGCCCACCGGGCGTACCGCCCAGGAAGCAGAGATCCGTCTCATCGACTATTCCGGACCAGTATGTCATAATGATGCGGCCGCCGTTCTCCACATATGTCCGGACCTTGTCGGCAAAGCCCTCCCGGAGCATGTACAGCATAGGCATGGCCACAACGGAATAGCAATCCAGCGGCTGGCTCTCGTCGATCACGTCGACATTGAGACCCTGCCTTCGGAAAGCGGCATAGCTCTTCAGAGCGGTCTCCGTGTAGAAGAGACCGGCATTCCGCGGGCCCTGAGCCTGCTCCATGGCCCAGCGGTTCTCCACGTCGTAGACGACGGCCACCTTGGCGACCGTCTCAGTCCCGCAGACGTCTGCCAGCTTCTCAAGGTCCTCCCCGACCCGGGTCACGTCCCGGAAGACCCGCGTATCATCGCCGCCGTAGTGGTCGATGACGGCTCCATGGAACTTCTCGGAAGCCCCCCTGCTCTGCCGCAGCTGGAAATAGAGGACACTGTCAGAGCCGTGGGCGACCGCCTGGAGCGAGGACGCCTCATGCATACCGGGCTTCTTCAGCTTGCTGACCGCCTGCCAGTTGGTGGCGGAAGGACAGGATTCCATGAGCAGAAAGGGGGCCTTCTTAAGGCTGCGCATGAAATCGTGCTGCATGGCGGTATCCATGGCCGTCACCGCCTCCTCCTTCTTGTGCCAGGAGGGATAATTGTCCCAGGAGATGATGTCCACCAGGGGTGCCAGCTTATGATAGTTGATGGGAATGAAGTCGTACATCATGTTGATGGTCGTCGGCAGGATAGAACCGCCCTCCCGGATGGCCGCGGTCTCGGCCTTGATGAAGTCCGCGTACCGGTCCGTGACGAACCGCCGCCAGTCGAGATTCAGGGCATGCAGGCCGTTCTCGCCGCGCCTGGAGGGAGCCTCCACCTGGTCAAAGGAGTTGTAGGTGTGGCTCCAGAAGGTGGTGGCCCAGGCCTTGTTCAGATTATCGATGCTGCCATACTTTTCCCGCAGGAATATCCTGAATTCGGCCTGGCAGAGGGGGCAGAAGCAATCGTGGGCCGCACCGCCCAGCTCGTTGGAAATGTGCCATGCGATCACCGCCGGGTGCTTCCCGAACCGCTCTGACAGCATTCTGTCGATGATGCGCACCTTTTCCCGGTAGACGGGGGAGGTCAGGCAGTGGTTGTGCCTGGCACCAAAGAAATCCCTCTTCCCGTACTCGTCTACCCTCAGGACCTCCGGGTACTTGTCCGCCATCCATTTCGGCCTCGCCCCGGACGGGGTTGCCAGTATAACGGATATTCCGTTCGCCCAGAGCCGGTCGATGATCTCCTGCATCCAGTCCAGGCAGTACCTGCCCTCCTCAGGCTCCAAAGTCGACCAGGAGAAGATTCCGATGGAGACCTCGTTGATATGGGCCTTTTTGAAATATTCAATGTCCTTTTCGAGGATTTCAGGGCTGTCCAGCCACTGCTCAGGGTTGTAGTCGCCGCCGTGGAGCATTTTTCCGAAATTGATCTGTTCCTTCCTATCAGTCATGTCTGTCATTTATCCTTCTGAGAATATTAATAAAATATGGTCATATTTCCCGGATGACCTGCCAGGCCTCCGCGAGCCTCTCCACGCTCCAGGCCGCGTTGGCCGGGCTGGTGGAAGGAAGCTTCACCGCTGCCCTTCCGGTCGTTGGAAAGAGGTACTTCATATACAAATTGTGGGAAGTCGCGCCGTTGCAGAATATCTGCCGGATCGGCGCCGCCTTCAGGATCGGCGTGAGGTCGTTGGCCACCACAGCCCGGATACTGGCGTCTGAAGACCCCTTTATCTCACAGGATGCAATCGTATCCCATAGTGCGACATGGCTTGCATGGAGCAGGGCAGACTTCTCTTCCACCGTCTCCGGCACCCGCGGCCATTCCATCACCTGCGCCATCACCCGCCAGAACCTGTTCTGAGGATGTCCGTAGAAAAAGCATGCCTCCCTGGACTTGACCGAGGGAAATGAACCCAGGATCAGGATCCGGGACTCGTCATCATAGAGGGGCGGTATGGGGTGGTCGATTTTTCTGTAGTCTGTTTGCATTTTCCTGGATCCTCAACCGGAGATCAACTCCCTGCCAATTATGACGCCTTGAATATCTTCAGGATTCCAATGTGCCCGTTATCTCTTCACATCACCATGACCAGCGTTCCTGCACCGATCAGAATACAGCCGATCAGAGATTTAACGCTGAATTCCTCGTGCAGGAAGATAAAGGCCAGCAAAAGCGTGATGACCACACTCAGCTTGTCGATGGGTACTACCTTGGACGCTTCACCGACCTGCAAGGCTTTATAGTAGCACAACCATGATGCGCCCGTGGCGAGGCCGGACAGAATCAGGAAGATCCAGCTTTTCTGACTGATGAATCTGATACCGCCCTGCGCGTTCGTCAGAAATACCATGCCCCACGCCATGACCACCACGACCATCGTGCGGATCGCCGTGGCCAGACTGGAGTTTACACCTTCAATGCCAATCTTGGCGAGAATGGATGTAAGTGCGGCAAAAACCGCAGAGCCCAAAGCCAACCAGAACCACATTTTTCGTTTCTCCTCAAAAGATCCTTCTGTCAGATGTTCATACACCTGCACATTTCTGCCTGTTACAGTTCCAGGACCTGGTCCGCCAGGGCCTCCTGGAGGCGGTCGTCGTGGGTGGCCACGATCAGTGTCTTCCCGCTTTCCTTAAGCTCGGCCAGAAATCCTCCGAGGAACTCTCTCGTCTTCCCGTCCAGGCCGGCGAAGGGCTCGTCCAGGACAATCACCTCAGGGTTCAAGGCCATCACAGCCGCCAGGGCCACGCGCTTCTTCTGCCCGCCGCTCAGGTGGTAGGGCGCCTTGTCGGCCAGGTCGGCTATGCCGAAGAGGTCCAGGCAGTCCTTTGTCCTCATTTCCACCTCAGCATCGGAGAGACCCATCTGCCGGGGGCCGAAGGCGACCTCGTCGAAGACACGGCCGTTGAAGAGCATGATATCCGGGTTCTGGAAGAGGTAGCCGACGCGTTTGTGAAAGAGCTTGGAATTGCGGCTCACGCCCAGGTATTTCTCCGTGATTTCCGTCCCATCGAAGAGATACCTGCCCTCCACCGGGAAGGCCAGACCGTTCAGGATCCGGAACAGAGTCGTCTTGCCGGACCCGTTATCGCCGCGCACAACGAGGCACCAGCCCCTCTCAAGGGTCAGCGATAAGTGTTTTATGACCAGCTTCGTCTCGCCCGGATAGGCGTAGGAGACATCCTTCAGTTCAATCAGGCTCATTCTACAGTCCTTTGTAATCGTCGGTGAAACCGCGGCAGCGCATGGCCTCGTACATTTCCCGGCTCATTTCGGTGCCCCGGAGGAAGGTCAGCCCCATGACGCCGCCCACCGACTGGTACTTTTTATCGTTCCTGCCGACAGCGCGGTGAATGTAAGCCGTCAGCACGTCACGGATGAACCGTCCTAATAGTACGACGTATTTAAGGGTGATGTCCAGTGTAAAGATAAAGATTCCAGGCACATGAAGGCGCCTCAAAGCCCCGGTGATGTGGTTCCACTGGGTCGTGTGGTTGAAAATGGAAACCATGACCACGCTGAGGAAGACCTTCCATACCAGGTTCAGGTTCCCTGAGACCCCTTCCGGCTTTAAGAACATGGCCGGCAGGACCAGGATCAGGGTGAGCCCTGCGGCCGCGAGAGCCCCCGCCAGTATATGTCCGATATCCCGGGGCGGCCAGGTGCACAGGTAGAGGAGCAGCACCGCCGTATAGGCCAGCATGACCAGGCGATGGTGGCTCAGGGACAAGGCAAGGATCGCGGCAACCAGGATAAAGAGCTTGACCAGGGCCGGCAGGGCGTACTTTTTCTCATGTCCCTGTTGAAACTGTAGTCTTCCGACTGCCCCGCCGATGGCCCTGATCGTGCGCACAGCAAATGTGCCGCCTCCCCCGGGCGGCACATAAGTATCTTCATTTTTCATCCATTCAGGAATCATAGCTGACTTTTTTCCCCTTGAGCGCCATGGAAAGGAGCTTGAAAATAATGACAAGCAGCGCAGCCCCGATGATGGCGGAGAGTATATATGCCACGACCTCGTTCATCCCCTCCAGGGCATAGTCAGGCATGATCGGTTCCAGGGCCCAGCCGTTGGCAAGCCCCGACGGCGTGTAGCCAAGGGCCTTCCCGCCCGTCACGACCTCCGCGATCTCGTCAGCGCCCCACTCGCCCCAGGCTGTCCCTGTGGCCAGAAGGCCCAACGGAGTAGCGGCGATGAGGGCGGCCACCAGGGCGAAGACCGGCACGTGGGACTTGCCCTTCATGCCTGTCCCGGCCTCGATATTCTCGAAAATGAGGTCCGGCGACGTCTTTTTCACAAACGCAAAGACCGCCACGGTAAAGGCCGCCTCCACGAAGCCCGCTACGACAAGGTGAGGAATCATCATGGCCGGAATGGAAATGCTGAGATCATAGGGGCAGTACAGGGCGTTGCCCAGACTGTCCTTGAAAAGCATGGGCTGGATGCCGAACTCGATGGCTGTGCAGAGGGCTGCCAATGAGAGGCCAAGGTAGGAGCCGATGGCCGCCGCCGCATAGCGGACACCATCCTTCTTGTCCCCGCCGAAGCGCTTCACGATCTGTGTATAGACGAAATAACCGAAATACGGCAGGACGAAGGCCATGTTGAAGCAGTTGGCGCCGAAGGCGAGGATTCCGCCGTCACCGAAGATCACCGCCTGCAGCAGCAAGGCGACCGATACGGCTATGCAGGCCGCATTCGGCCCGAACAGGAGCGCGATCAGGGTACCTCCGACGGCATGCCCTGTTGTTCCGCCGACCAGCGGCACGTTGAACATCATGGCAAGGAAGGAGAAAGCGGCGCCGACTCCGATGAGCGGAAGCTTATCCTTGGGCAGTTCGACCTGGATCTTCTTTACGGCGTGGGTCCAAACGGGGACCATGGCAGCCGTCATGATACCGCAGGTGAGAGGTGACAGGTAGTTTTCCGGGATATGCATAAGTATACTCCTTCTTATGAAACCATCAGCTCTTCGATTACACAGGGATCCATGCAGTGGATGCCTTTCATGTCCATAATTTAACCATAGCTCCCAAAGAGGCACAAGCCGGGTAGGGGGATACATAGTGTCTGCTTTTTTCCTGAAAAAGGATACCGGCCTTGCCATTCTGTACAGAAGGAAAAGCCGGATGTGTTCATTTCCCGCCTCTACCGCGGAAAATGAGCACATCCGGCTGTATTGATCATGCGATGATATCAGATGAACTTCTGGACCGCCTTCTGGAACTCCTCCACTGCCTCCATATCCCCGTCCTCGATGGCATGGGTGATGCAGTGGGTCATGTGCTCCTTGATGATCTCCTTGCCCAGGCTCCGGAGAGCGGCGTTGACGGCGGATAGCTGGATCAGCACGTCGGCGCAGTCCTCATCTCTCTCGATCATGCCCTTGACGTGGTTCAGGTGCCCGATGGCCCGGGAGATCCGGTTCACCTGCCGCTTCTTCTCCTCCGGGTCGTGGTAATGGCCGTGCCCTTCGGGATTTGTCTCGTGGGTATGGGTGATGATGTTGCCGTTTTCATCGATATGGGTGTGGGTGGAAGAAGTCATATGATACGCCTGCTCCTGTACTTGCGCCGGCATCACTGCCGTTTTTTCTTCTCTATATAATATACTTTTTTCGGAGCTCTGGCTATCCCTTTTATCCCGGATCTTCCTGGTCAGAGGCCGGATCCCTCCAGCTCCTTCTGCATCCGTCTCAGCTTGAAGCCGCAATGAACGAGCAGATAGACATAGATGACGAACATGACGAGCCAGAAGACCGTAAAGAAGGCGCTCGCACCGCTCTCCGTTGCCCGCAGAGCGTTGGGGATCACACAGCAGAGGAAAATGATGGTGATTGGCAGCAGCCTTGTCCTCATGATATGCCGGACCATATCGACCCGGGATGCGTTGTCGGAGAATATCTCTCCGTCATTCACATTCTCCATCTCCGCGACCGGCTTTCGGAAATAAAGCCAGCCCAGGCATCTGCCGGCCCTCTCCCAGCCGTAATCCTCCATCATCTGCATGAACTCCGCATTTGCCTCATTGTTCTTGTAGACCAGCCTGTAGATGACGTCCTCCGGCTCGCATCTCTCAAACTTGTAGACAAAGGGCGGAATCATGTCGATGAGCCTCCACCCGTTCCGGCTCTGATCGCGGAGCCACATCTCCTCCTCTTCAAAATCGGCAATGGTAAAAACACGTATCCTTGTGCACGTCTCAGCCATGTCAAATCTCCTCCCTGCTGTTTCGATACAGCCGTTCAATTCTTAGGATCTCCAGGTCCAGCACTTCCTTGCCAAGCGGTGTGATCTCGTAAAGCTTCCGTTTGTTCTCCTCTCCCACGAAGCAGATCAGCCCATCCTTCTCCATCTTCGCCAGTGTCCCGTACATGGTGCCAGGGCTGATGGTGAGGGCGCCTTCGGTCATCGCCTTCACCCTGAGGCCGATTCCATACCCATGCTGGGGCTTCTGCAGGCAGAAGAGAATATAAAAACCGGTCTCTGTCATCGGGACATAAATCCGTCTGATTTTGTCCTCCATATGTCCTCCTGTATTTAGCCTCGATATATCGAGTTTCGATATATTATATATATCGCATCTCGATATATTTGTCAAGAGGATAATGAGACTGAGGGAGTGCCCTTTGAGAATGAGGGACGGTCCTTTTTTCTCAAAATTCTCTGATTGTTGAGAAAAAAGGACCGTCCCTCATTCTCAAAGGGCACTCCCTCCTCAGTCTCACATTATTACATTTTTTCGAACGCCAGCCGCGGATCCTTGTCCTCCCGGACGTAGATGGTGCCGCAGTGGACGAAACCCAGCTTTTTCAGCATATTCTGCATGACCTTGTTGTCTGTGTGGGTGTCGATGCGGAGGTGCCCGCACTTATCAAAGGCCCAATTTATGCAGTAGCTGCCAATGCCTTTCTCCGAGCCGTCTGCGGCGATCCTGTGGACAACACCGTAAGTCTTGTCTCCCAACCATCTGCCGTCTGTGATCCTCCTGTATGTCGGCTCGATGTCCTCCCCGTAATCATAGAAGAATGTGCCGATCACTCTCCCGCTCTCGTTCACACAGACATAGCTGCGGCCGGAGGCGATGTCCGACTCGATCAGCGAGACGGGTGGCCACTTGTTGGGCCCCCACTGATTTGGGTTGCCGTGGCTGGCCATGAATTCCCGCGCACGGGCGTAGATTTCCATCATCCTGTCCAGGTCACTCAGGGTAGCTTTTCTGATTTGCATGGTGCTGCCTTTCTGCCAGTTCTGACAATACTTCGCCGGTTATCATCATGACTCTCTGCCGGGCAGCCTTCCGGCTTTCTCCGACAAACAGGCCTCTTGCATATGCGGGAGCGCTTTCCGGTAAGAGGCGGTCTGAAATGCTCTCCGATGGGGTTTTGTGCCTGTTTTCATTTCCCATCACACCGTGATATCCTTGATCCAGATCCCCTTGTTCACCAGGTAAAGACCAATGAAGACCTTGATGAGGTCGACGCAGGAGACCATGACATAGAGCGGCAGGATCGGCACCTGTGTGAAGTGGACCAGCACATAGGCCATGGGTATGGAGGCCAGCCAGCAGAAGCAGGAGTCAAAGAGGAAGGTGATAAAGGTCTTGCCGCCGGAGCGGATAATAAAATAGGAAGCGTTGTTGAAGGCGTGGATGGGCATGAAGACGGCCGAGATCCGGATGATGCCAGTGGCCAGGGCCCGGATATCGTCTGTAGTATTGTAGATCTTCGGGAAGAGGCCCGAGATCAGGATCAGCAGGCCGCCGGAGACCATGCAGAGGAAGACGGAGAAGAAGGTGAGCTTCCAGGCCTCCTCCTTGATTTCCTTCACGCGGGACTCGCCCCACTCTCCCAGCTTTTGCCCGATGATGATGGCAGTCGCGGAGCCCATGGCGATGAAGGCCACGTTGAAGACGTTGGAAATGGTCTGGGAAATGTTCATGGCCGAGACCACCGACAGCCCGCGCACGCTGTAACACTGCGTGATGGTCGCCATGCCGGCGGACCAGAGGGCCTCGTTCATGAGGAGCGGCGTACCTTTTTTGATGCAGCTGACGGTCAGCTCCTTCGGCACATAGAAGCTCCGGAACACGCCCACCACGAAGGGCAGCTCTGCCGTATGGCTGTGGGTCCAGATGACCATGTAGGTGAGCTCCACGAATCTTGACAGGACCGTGGCGAGGGCTGCTCCGACGACGCCCAGGGCGGGTGCGCCGAATTTGCCGTAAATGAGAACATAGTTGCCCACCAGGTTCACGGCCACTGCGATGAAGGACGCCGTCATGGGCGCGAGCGTCTCCCCGTGGGAGCGCACAGTCGTGCCATAGGCCTGGGTAACAGCGAAAGGAAGGAAGCCGAAGCACATGACGGAAAGGTAACGAAGGGCCTCCCGCATGGTCGCCTCGACGGAGCCGCCACCGCCGTCCTCATGGAGGTAGAGGTCGATCAGCTGCCGCCCGAAGAGGGTGAAGACCGCAATGCCCAGGGCCACCAGGAAGGCGGACAGCATGAGCTGGAGGCGGAAGGTCCGCCGGGTCCCTTCTTCATCGCCCTTGCCGCAGTACTGGGCTGTAAAGATGCCTATGCCGGAGAGCCCGCCGAATACGCAGAGATTCCACACGAAAAGAAGGGAGTTCACGATGGAAACTCCCGTCATGGGGTCCGTGCCGATCCGGCCGACCATGATATTGTCCAGCATATTGACGAAGTTGGTGATGCCGTTCTGCAGCATGATCGGC
>CACXEL010000427.1 GCA_902766655.1 uncultured Lachnospiraceae bacterium
CACCTACATGGGCGAGGGCTATGCCCTGGTCGAGATCAATGAGGTCGGCAGGCTCCTGGTGGTGGACGAAGGATATCCCGTCCCCGCCAATCTGGAGAAGGATATCGTGGCCGTTCGGAAGCCGGTGGACAGGATCTACCTGGCAGCCACCTCGGGTATGGACTTTTTCCGGGCCCTGGATTCTCTTTCGAGCGTCAAATATGTGAGTCTTCCGGCCTCGGACTGGAGCTTTGAGGACGTCACGAAGATGGTCTCTGACGGCGATATCACCTACGTCGGCAAGTACAGCGAGCCCGATTACGAGGTCCTGGCCTCCGGCGGATGCCCGCTGGCCATCGAATCCACGATGATCTTCCACAAGCCGGAGACCAAGGAGAAGCTGGAGGCCCTGGGCATTCCCGTCATCGTGGAGCACTCCAGCTACGAGCCGGACCCCATGGCCAGGCTCGAGTGGATCCGCTTCTACGGACTTCTGCTCGGGAAGGACGAGGAGGCGGAAGCCTTCGTAAGTAGTGAGGAGCAGGCGCTGGCCGAGCTTCAGGAAAAGAAACCGGAGGAGAAGACCGTCGCCTTCTTCAATTTCACCGAGACCGGTATCGTGGTCCGGGAGCCTGGCGATTACGTCACTCGCATGATTGAGATGGCTGGCGGCAAATATGTCTTTGACGACAAGCTGATTCCGCCTGACGGCAGCAGCCCGTCCACCCGGACCATTGACGTGGAGACCTTCTATGCGGGGGCCGCGGAGGCGGACGTCCTCATTTACAGTGGTGTGAGCGAGAGCATGGGCAGCCTCAAGGAGCTGCTCGCGCGCCAGCCGCTGCTTGAGAACTTCAAGGCTGTGCGCGAGGGTAACGTCTGGGCCACCGGCCGCAACATGTTCCAGTCCTCGACCGCCGTGGCCGACATGGTCCGCGAGTTCCGCGCCGCCATCGAGGGCTCGGACGAAGAACTTACCTATATGAAACGCCTCGCCTGACGAGGAAAATGAATCCCGCGCGCCGGCGCGGCATGTAAAACGGCAGCCGGCAGTCTGCACAGCAGGCCAGCGGATACGCAAGAGATCCTTCCGGGACACGGCCCGGAAATGGAGACGAAAGAGAGCTATGGACAGAGGAAGAGAATGCCTTCGATATACAGTCTGCTTTGCGCTGCTGGTCGCGGCGGTCCTTGTGCTGCTCTTCGTCAACCTGGTGACCGGAAGTGTGGCGCTGACCCCGGACGAGATCTGGGGCTCGCTCACCGGCCGGGGCGAGGGGGCGGCCGCCATGATCCTCCTGACGATCCGGCTGCCGCGGCTCCTGGCCGCCCTGGTCCTGGGCGGCGGGCTGGCGCTCTCGGGCTTTTTGCTGCAGACTTATTTCAATAACCCGATCGCCGGGCCCTTTGTCCTGGGCATTTCCTCCGGGGCCAAGCTGGTCATCGCCTTCCTGATGATCGGGAGCCTGGAAATGGGCCGCACCGTCAGCGCCTGGGGCATGATTGGCGGGGCCTTTGCGGGGGCCATGCTGACCATGGGCTTCATTTTGCTGGTCTCCTCGCACACCAGGCGGAGCTCGGTGCTCATCATCTGCGGCGTCATGGTGGGGTATTTCTGCACGGCGGTCACGGATTTCATGGTGACCTTCGCATCGGACGCCAACATCGTAAACCTCCACAACTGGTCCCGGGGCAGCTTCTCGGGCATGACCTGGGGGAACCTGGGCGTCATGAGTGCGGTCACGTTGGTCTGCCTCGTGGCTGCATTTCTCCTGGCCAAGCCCATGGCGGCTTTCCAGCTGGGCGAGACGGCGGCCAGGAGCCTGGGGGTGAACACCGGGCGGCTAAAGGTCGCCCTCATTCTGATTGCAAGCCTCCTCGCGGCCTGTGTGACTGCCTTTGCCGGGCCGATCTCCTTCGTGGGCATCGCGGTGCCCCAGGTGATGAAGCGGATGTTCAGGTCCGCGCGGCCAATCCTGATGGTGCCGGCATCCTTTCTGGGGGGCGGCATTTTCTGTCTCTTTTCCGATCTTCTTGCCCGGACCCTCTTCGCGCCGACTGAGCTGTCCGTGAGCACGGTGACCGCGGCCTTCGGCGCGCCGATCGTCGTGTGGGTGATGCTGAAGAGAAGGTCCGGAGAGAACGGATAAGGGCAATTAGACAGTGCGAGATGCGGGCAGGATTCCGAGGCCCCGTACCTGGCCGAGGCACCCGGTATAAATATAGTACCCGGCAGAGGGGAAAGAGAGACATGAGCAGTATTCTGAATACCCATGACCTGGCCGTCGGCTACCGCGGCCGGGCCGTGGTGACCGGCATAAACTTAGAGCTTGGCAGAGGGGAAATCATGACCGTGATCGGCCCCAACGGCATGGGCAAGTCCACGCTGCTCAAGACCGTCGGCGGACTCATACCCCCGGTCTCGGGCAGCCTTGCGCTGGACGGAAGGCCCCTGGCCTCCCTGTCGGAGCTGGACAGGGCCAGGCGGATGGCCGTCCTTCTCCCCGGACGTGTGGACACCGAGTGGCTTACCGCCCGCCAGATGGTGGAGGCCGGCCGGTATCCCTTCACCGGCCTTCTGGGCATATTGGGCGACGAGGACCGGGAAGCGGTCGCCCGTGTCATGGAGATCACGGCGGTGGCGGACCTGGCAGACCGGTATTTCAACGAGCTGAGCGACGGGCAGAAGCAGCGGGTCCTCCTGGCCCGGGCCATGGCCCAGGAGCCTGCCCTCCTGATCCTGGATGAGCCTGCCTCCTTCCTGGACATCCGTTTCCGGCTGGAGCTGGTCGGAATCCTGAAACGGTTGGTGGCGGAGACAGGCGTGAGCGTGCTGGCTTCCCTCCACGAGCTTCGGCTGGCCATGCAGCTGGCGGACGGCGCTGTCTGCCTCAAGGACGGGCGGGTGGACCGGCAGGGACCGGCAGCGGAGGTCTTCGAGGAAACTTATCTGACAGGACTCTATGATTTGCCGCCCGGCGGGCTGCTGAGCGTGTAAAGGCAAGCGCTATAATGACAGGGAAAGAAGATGTCGAAAGATATGAATTTGGGTAATACAGGCCTGATTCACCTGTATACAGGTGAAGGAAAAGGCAAGACGACAGCCGCCCTGGGCCTCGCGCTGCGGGCCTCCGGCGCCGGCATGCGGGTCATTTTCGCCCAGTTCATGAAGGGCCGGGAGACCTCTGAG
>CACXEL010000428.1 GCA_902766655.1 uncultured Lachnospiraceae bacterium
CTCCTTCACGCGTGGTAAGTATGCAGGTCGGTAACGGAAGACCGGCAGCCTGGGCCGTTCAGAGAAGTCAGGTCCGATGAGAGTCGGACGGCGCAGGAAGGCATACCCTTTACAAGCGGGAATGAATCCAGTATTTTATACAGGTGACACTTATTTCCCCATAAAAGGAGTACCTTATGATCATCAAACGTGATTTCATCTATACACCAAAGGGCAAAAGCCGCATGCTGCATATCTGGCTGCCCGACAACTACGATTCCTCCGCTGACCGCTATCCCGTCATGTATTTCTTCGACGGACACAACCTGTTCTCCGACGAGGACGCCACTTTCGGAAAAAGCTGGGGAATGGCCGATTTCCTTAAAGGCTGGCCCAAGGAAATCATCGTCGTCGGCATCGAGTGCGGCCATGAAGGCGACGAGCGCCTTGGCGAATACAGCCCTTACCGTACCAAAACAGGCTTCCTGAGCCGACAGGCGGCTATGGGCGACGAGACCTTCCGCTGGATCACAGGGGAAATAAAGCCCATGATCGACCGGGAATACCGGACATATCCCGACAGGGCCTGCACGGGTATCGCGGGCTCCAGCATGGGCGGCCTCATGGCCCTCTACGGGGTGACGCGCTATAATTCCGTCTTCTCAAAGGCCGGCTGTGTCTCCAGCTCCATCATCTTCTGCCTGCCCCACATTCTGAAGGAGATTGAAAGGGCATCCATCGATCCGGATACGCGTGTCTACCTCTCCTGGGGAACACGGGAGGCGCGGGGCATCCTGGATCCGGGCAAACCGGATACCGTGAGCTTCACCTACAGATGCAACAAGGCAGCCGCCTCCCGTCTTCAGCGGGCAGGGGCCGCGGCCATGACCTACTGTCAGGTCGGAGGCGGGCACTGCGAGGCTGACTGGGAAAAGCAGCTGCCTGTGTTCATGGATTATCTGTGGATGAGCTGAGCCTCAGAAAGACGGTATCCTGGCGAGCCCGAAGCTATGGTCCCGGATCATGTGCGAGAGGCCACTCACCAGAAGCACTGGCATCCGGCCGGGAACCTGACTATTCGAATTCCCGGACAGGGGTACCTCTCAGCTATCTTCATACTGAAAAAAGAGCTCCGGCAGGTTCCCTTTGAGTTCCTGATTATATGCTCACGGATTCAGAAGACCCTGAATGATCGCCTGCCAGTCCTCCTCTGACCGGCTCCCGACGTACTCCTCGGAGATCACCCGGCCCTCCGCGTTCACAAAGACTGTCGTGGGGACATACTGAAGATTATACAGGAGGTCCAGGAGCTCACCCGTCGGTACCAGGTGGAGATAATCTGCCCCGGTCTCGGAGATGATATCCCTGGCCAGGGCCACGGTATCGGCATCCGCCTCTCCGTCCCAGCCGATCGCGTCGCTCACGATCCCGATGATCTGGAACTCGGAGGCATCGTAGGCACCCGCGATTTTGGCAAGGTCAGGCATCTCGTTGATGCAGGGGCCGCAGAAGGTGCCCCAGACGTTGACCATGGTGAGCCTGGTTCCGGAGAATATGTCCTCCGTGACCGGATTGCCGTCCAGGTCCGCTGCTGTGAAGGAGGCGAGCGCATTGTAGTAATCGGGGGCGATACCTTCCTCCCCTTCCAGGATTTCCACCGCGGCACTGCTGCCTTCGCCGGAACCGCTTTCCGGAGCTCCCGAGGCATCTCCCTGTGCGGGTGCATCCGTCTCCGGGCTGCCGCCCTCCTCACCAGTCTCCGGTGTGGCAGAAGCATCCTGGGATTCATTCGGGTCCTCTGTCCCGGACGGTCCGGAAGAGTCCTTGGTATCGCCCGATCCGGAGGCTTCCGGCGTGACGGTCACATTCTCCGCTTCCTCCTGGTCCTGCGCATTCTCCGCGGAGTCCCCGGTGGAGTCCGCGGCATTTTCCAGGCCGGCTTCCGCGGGATCGGAAGCATTGTCGGCAGCCGCTTCCGCCGCAGGCGTTACCACGCTTTCGCTGGCCTTGCCGGATTTTCCGCCGCAGCCGGAGAGAATGAGAGCCGCGGTGCAAATGACAGCGACCAGGGAGGTCAGTTTTTTCATACGTTTTCTCATCAGTTGTTTCCTTTCTAATTATATTGTAACTGTTCAGCACCCGGGAAAAAGGAATAAAAACTGGCTGGAAAGCTCGCTTGGCAGACAGGTTTTATTCCTTTTTCCCAGGTGGACAAGGCGCGAAGCGCCTCTGACCACCTACAGCGAGGGATGCTTTGCATCCCGAGTCCGTGGGGTGCTGAACAATTACATTATATTATGCAGTTGGGGAAAGGAGACGGTTCTTTTTCCGCCTTTCCCCTCGCCGTTCAATCCAACACGTTCCTGTGGATACAGCCCTTGGGGCAGGCCGCACGGCAGGCGCCGCAGCGGATGCACTCGGGGCTGTTCTCATTTTTCTCCACATCTATGGCCATGGGACAGGCCCTTGTGCACCGGCCGCAGGATATACACGCGTCCCTGTCGATCCTGTAGCGAAAGACTGCCACAGGGTTAAAGAACCCGTAAATCGCCCCCAGGGGGCAGAGATACCGGCAGAAGGGCCTGAAAATGAAGACCGATGCCACCAGGACCACCGCCAGGATCAGGAACTTCCAGGCAAAGAGGAAGCCGGCCGCCTGCCGCAGGGGCTCGTTCGCCGTAAGGAGCGGCAGTCCGCCCAGAAGGGTGCCGGAGGGGCAGATATACTGACAGAACCAGGGCTTTCCCTGGCCTCCGATCCCCGTCACCGCTGCCGGCAGGAGGATCACGAAGAGGGCCAGGACCACATACTTGACTTTTCTGAGGACTCTGTCACCGGGCAGGGTCCTGATCTTTTTCGGCACGGGTATTTTGTAGAGGAGGTCCTGGACCAGGCCGAAGGGGCAGAGAAAGCCGCAGACGAATCGGCCCAGCAGGGCACCGAAGAAGATCAGAAAACCGGCCGCATAGAAGGGGATACTGAACTTTCCGGAGTCCAGCGTCGCCTGGAGGGCTCCCACCGGGCAGGCACCGAGTGCGCCCGGACAGCTGTAGCAGTTGAGCCCGGGCAGGCATACCCGCTTGAACTCTCCCTGGTATATTTTGCCGCTGAAAAAGCCCTTCCAGAACCCGTTGGATACGGCGGTCCAGATAAACTGGATGAAGGTGCGTGCATGTCTTCTCATATGGTTCCCTCACCCAATCCCGATGCATTCCAGGCAGATCCTGACTGCCTTGGCAAAGACGGTCATGATCTCTCCTCTGGCGATCCCTGCCGCGATTGAGCAGACGGAGGCCAGGAGGAGGCAGAGGGCCGGTAGATTGTTTTTGATAAAGCGCTTCATTAGGTACTCTCCCGATGTGACTCTTTACTTGGTTGATTTTACCACAGAATCTTTTATCAGAGAAGAGGCCTGATTTTGAGAGAGAGGGACGCACCTTTTTTCTCAAAAATCA
>CACXEL010000429.1 GCA_902766655.1 uncultured Lachnospiraceae bacterium
AAAGGCCGTCCGCCGGTCCACCACGTCCTCGCCCGGCAAGAAAAGGCAGAAGCCCGGCTCAAAATCATGGTCCGTGGACAGGTCGTCATCGAAGCCCAGACATTCGGACCCGCTGCCGCAGAGCCCGGCGGCCAGAAAAGGAAGGACCTCCGGGAATTCGGCCTCCAGCATGGGCCGGCCAAAAGCCTCAAAGTATTCGCGCGACAGTTCAAGTCCCTTCATAGCAGAATGTGTCCTCCGGTCTCCGGATCATCAAAGATAGTTCACCAGTTTCTCCGCATCGTAGGTGTGCGGCACCTTCCCGGCTGCCTTGCGGCCCACCGCGAGAGCAATCTCATACTGCCACCCCTCCGGGAAGCCGAAGGCCTTCTCAAAGTATTCACGCTTGTCCCCGCGGAAAGCATCGTAGATGCAGCCGATGATGAGGCTGCCCAGCCCCAGGTCCTCGGCGGCCAGGGACATGTTCTCGACGGCGATGCCTGCGTCCAGGCTGCCCCAGTGGTTGGCCTTGTCGGCGCTCAGCATGATGACGAGCGGTGCCTCATAGTAGAAGTTATGGGCCGGAGCTGTGATGCCGCGCAGGACATTTTTCTCATTTTCCAGCTCGGTCAGAAGGGGGTTGTCGCCCTTCACCACGGTGAAATGGACCTCCTGACGGTTGGCCGCCGTCGGAGCCATAAGGCCGGCCGTGACTATTGTCTTCACCTCGGTCTCCGTCAGGGCCTCGTCAGTATAGCTCCTTGTGGAGCTCCTCTTCGCGATGGCTTCCAATGCTGTTGCCATAGTGTTCCTCCTTTGTACTGCTTTATAATGAAGTTTCACTTGTTTCCAGAATCCGGCGGGGAAATGAGACCACAGGTGCTCTCCTGCCGGCGGATCCTGCTCTCTGCAGGGCACCTCACGGGTAACATGGTTTTCGATCACCGCCCCTTCCGGCAGCTCCGGCCATTATGCACTGTCCACCCCTGCCGCTCATCCATTCTGCTCAATACCGGTCAGGCATCCACCCGTTGGAGATGCACTTGCCGATATCCCAGCAGTCCCAGTCCGGATCGTCCAGGTGGGTCTTGTAGCACCAGTAGAACCAGCCCTCGCACTGACCGAAGCAGTCGAGCTGGGCCTTTGCAATCTTGGAGTAGGCCTCCTTGCGGACAGCTTTGGTTTCCTCTGCCAGCCCTGGCTGGGCGTTGAACAGGCACCACTCTCCGACGAAGGTGGGGACCCGCTCCTGACCGTACCTCACCTCCTCGAGCATATGGGTGCCCACATACTCCGCATAGGCGTCCACGTTCGGCTCACACAGGTGCATCCAGTCGGCCAGCATGATGTACTGGTGGGTATCCAGTGCTACATTTTCAAAATCCTTCTGGGCAGCCAGCCAGTCCGCGAAATGGTGCATGTCAAAGGCGTCGTCAAAAACGACAGCCTTGGAGACAGGCAGGTACTTGCGGATGCGAGCATAGGCGTCGCGGTAAAATCCTTCCAGCCAGGCGTTGTCATAAGTCTCGTTCTTCTTGGCCAGCTCCTTGTCCACAGCGGGATAACGGGCCACGATCTCCACGCCCTGCTTTGACATGAGTCTCGCCATGGCGCCGTCGGAAGTCATCGGCTCGTTGAGGACCTCTATGCCGTAAAGAGCGTCGTCCTGACCGTAGCGAAGAGCCAGCCTCTCCAGGACGTCCAGAGCCACCTCCACCCGCTCGGGGTGGTTGGCCCACTGGATGATACCGCAGATTCCGGCATTGTCACTGCCGTTCTGGCTGCCGGGCACCGTGTGGAGGTCGATCAGGACCTTAAGGCCGTACTGGTTGGCCCATTTCAAGGCCTTGTCCAGGTACTCCGAGCAGCTCACATATGGCCCGTAGTCCTCGAAAATGAAGAAAGGCACCGGAATCCGGACAAAATTAATGCCCTTCTCCGCCAGATAGGCGAAATCTCTGCTGGTGATCCAGGTGTCGCGGTGGACCTTCAGGCGGGCCCGCTTTTCATTTTCGCTAAGCTGGAGGCAGAAATAGGTCTCATCCTCCGCCGTCGTTCCATTATAAAGTTCGGGGCTCATCCACTTTTCCAGAACAAGCCAGTTGCCGAGATTGACGCCTCTGATTTTCATGGTTCGGGTGCTCCTTTCCCCGGGCCGGGGCAAATTCCCGCGGCCAGTAAGTGATGCAGTCTATGCAAGCCAACAAGTCTGTTCCCATTATACCCTTTTTCGTCTGCCTGTGGAACTCTGAATTAAGTCCCTGACCCCCGTAAGCACGCATCGTCTTTCATGCAAGCCAGGAATCAATCGGACACGGAAAAGA
>CACXEL010000430.1 GCA_902766655.1 uncultured Lachnospiraceae bacterium
CCGTCCCCCAGTCCCAGTTTGGGAAAAAGGTCCGTCCCTCCGTCCCAGCCCCTCAATCCTGCAGTTTTTTTCATTTTTTTTCATCTTTTCTGTAACGTTTCCCTCCGAATAGACATTAATGAGCAGATACAAAAGAAAGGAGGCAGCCGGTGGACCCCATGGACAAGGTCTTCCGCGACCACGCGAAGACCGTATACAAATATCTGATGACCCTGACCGGCGACGCCGACCTTTCGGAGGAGCTGACCCAGGAGACTTTCTACCAGGCCGTGAAGGCCTCGGACCGCTTTGACGGGAGCTGTAAAATGACGACCTGGCTCTGTGCTATCGCCAAAAACCAGCTGGCCGCCTACCGGCGGAAGCACCGCCCGACGGTGAGCCTGGAGGGGGAGGCCGAGGCGGGGACCCTGGACGGCACCATGGCGGGCGCCCTGGAGAGCGCCCCGGGCGGTACGACGGCCGGCGTCTCGGCGGAGCAGGAAGTCCTCTCCCGCATGGGCAGCGTGGAGATCGTCCGGCAGATCCATGAGCTGGAGGAGCCCTACCGGGAGGTGCTCTACCTGCGCCTCTTCGGCAATCTCTCCTTCGCGGAGATCGGCGCGATCTGCCGGAAGAGTGAGAACTGGGCCAGGGTGACATTTTACAGAGGGAAAGAGAAGGTGCGGAGAGCGCTGGAGTGAGGTTTTTGAGACTGAGGGACGGTCCTTTTTTCTCAAAAATCTCAGATTTTTGAGAAAAAAGGACCGTCCCTCAGTCTCAAAAGCCCCTCCTTCTCACCCAACTATCGGAGGATACGAAAAAGATGAAAGACCAAAGAATGTGCGACGTGGTGCAGGACCTCCTGCCCACCTATATCGACGGCCTCGCCAGCGAGGGCAGTGAGGATGTGATCCGGGAGCACCTGGCCGAGTGCGAAAAATGCCGCAAGGCCTACGCCCGGATGACGGAGCCGGAGAAGAACGAGACAAGTGCGATGACTCAGGCGGAAGCTCCCGAGATCGATTACCTTCGCGGGACAAAGAAGAGGACCTACCGCCTCATCCTTGCGGTTGTTCTGGCCGCAGCGGTGGTCCTCGCCTCCGTGGTCCTCCTGATCTTCGGGCGCCGGCTGACCCTCACGGAGGATGCCTTCGTGGCCCGGGCCTCGGTGGAGGACACCGGCGACGGGGAAATGGTCCGGATCGAGGGCACGGTCATGACCGGCTACCGCTTCCGGGGCCTGAGCTTCCGGGAGCCCGGCGACGGCGTCCTGGAAGTCAGGGTTGAGGCGAGCAGGGCCTTCATTTCCGGGAAGGACAGGAAATTCACGGTTGACTACACCCCGTCGGAGCCCGTGCGGCACATTTGGATCGGCGACTCGCTGGCCTGGGAGGACGGGGAGCAGATCCCGGTGTTTATTTCCGACCTGTACAAGGCCAGGACGCAGTACGTGGGCGACAATTCGGCGGTCGGCGGCCTCATCACGGCCCTGGGTGTCCGCTCATCGCTCGGCAGCTGCACGATGAGCCTCCAGACCGCCGAGGAGCCCTACGGCATGACGGTCCACCTGGCGGAGACGCTGGACAGCGGCCGCGAGGAGGCGGCCGTCGCACGGATGCGGAGCTACGCCTGCGCCCTCCTGGCCCTGATCGACAATCTCGGCGAGGCCTCCTTCGAGTACGCCCTGGACAGAGCGCCGGACGAGCCGCGCCTCATCACGGTCACGGAGAGTGAAGCCACCCTGGCAGCCGGCGCCGACATCAAGCAGGCCGCCGCCACCGCCGCCGGCCTCACCCGGCTCATGACCGACCTTGGGCTTGTGGACAATTATGTCTCGGCCGCCTACACTTACGAGGGCCGCGAGGGGATCCGCCTGGACGTGATCTTGAGTACCGACGGAACCTTCGATGCGGCGGAGCTTGCCGTGCTCTCGGGAAATGAAGTCATTTCCAGCATGGGCACCATCCACGCCGACGAGACCCCCTGGACCCCGGGCGAGACCATCGACTTCGAGGTGATGAGGGAGAACTTCGGGAAGGCGGGCGGCATTTCCGACGGGGAGACCTTCACCGTGCAGCTCAGCCTGGACGTGGACGGGAAGACCTGCCGCACCGAGCCGCTGGACCTCACCTACCGCGACGGCGCCGTCTACGAGACGGTCCTCACCGGGAGCCCGGAGAATGGGTTCGTGCTGTCGGCGAGGTGAGGGGATGAGGTGGGACTCAGGGACGGACCTTTTTCCCAATTTGGGAAAAAGGTCCGTCCCTGAG
>CACXEL010000431.1 GCA_902766655.1 uncultured Lachnospiraceae bacterium
GAGGGAGAGAAATACATGCCCGCCACCTTGTCGAAGGACATCATGACCGTGCTCCTCAGGGAAAAGCTGGGCTTCAATGGTCTCATTTCCACGGACGCGACGCCGATGATCGGCTTCACCGCCGCCATGCCGCGCGCGGAAGCCATCCCGAAGACCATCATGGCCGGTGCGGACATGATCCTCTTCAACAAGAGCATCGATGAGGATTATTATTTCCTGTTGGATGGCCTTAAGAAGGGTCTGGTGACAGAGGAGCGCCTCGACGAAGCCGTCACGAGGATCCTGGCGACCAAGGCTGCCCTGGGGCTCCACACCGCCAAGGCGGCCGGCACCATCGTGCCGGGACCGGATGCCATTGCCGCCGTGGGAAGCGCCGAGCACCGCGCCTGGGCTGCCGAGGTGGCCGAGAAGGCTGTGACTCTGGTCAAGGATACGCAGAATCTCCTCCCGATCTCCACCGGGAAATATAAGAGGGTATACCTCAACATCATCGAAAAGGACCTGGACCCCAATTCTCCGGAGGTCCTCGCCTGGAAGGCCTGCTTCGAGGCCGAGGGCTTTGAGGTCACGGTCAGGGACAGAAGTATCCGCCTCGGCCTGGCGGACATGGGCAACCCCAACGCTTCTCCCGAGAAGAAGGCCCTGTTCGACGAGATGTACAGGCCGGTCAGTGCGGCGAAGAATGCCTATGACCTTTACGTCTACATCGCCAACATGGCTAACGCCTCCAACAATACGACCCTCCGCCTCAACTGGAACGTCTTGTTCGGCCTGGGTGACGACGCGCCCTGGTTCGTGGCCGAGGTGCCGACCATGATGATCAGCACGGCCTACCCCTTCCACCTCTTCGACGTGCCGATGATGAAGACCTTCGTGAACGCCTACAGCTCGCAGCCTGACTTCAAGAAGGCTGTCATGGACAGGATCATGGGCAGGAAGCCCTTTGAGGGCGTCAGCCCGGTCGATCCCTTCTGCGGCCGGGAGGAGCTGGCCCTCTGATCAGAGTTAGCAAAAATAAGTTGACAAGCGGCGCATGCCGTCTATAATAGGATGCAGGGGCGATGGGCCCCTACAACTTAACAAGAGTTCTTCGGGGCGGGGTGCAAGTCCCCACCGGCGGTAAAGTCCGCGACCACCCTCGGGTGAATGAACCGGTGACCCAGAGCGCGTAAGGCGCGCGAATGTGAATTCCGGTACCGACAGTATAGTCTGGATGAGAGAAGAGAGATGTGTTTTTTGTGCGCATGACAGGTCCCGGAATGATATTTCCGGGACCTGTTTTCGGCTTTTGGAGGGTGCACCAAAGCGCCGCCGGTGCCTGTCTGCGTGCAGGAAGATTTCTGAGATCTGCGTAGAACTCCTGTCCATATCACCTGTCTTCATTTTCTGAAAAGTGAAGTCCCAAAAGAAAGGAGTACCTATGAGTACAAAAGAAGCCACTGTACAGACAACCGTCACCAGCACCCGCAAGGTCGCGTCCATCGGCATGTTCGCCGCCATCGCCGCGGTCCTCATGTTCTTCGAATTCCCGCTCCCGGTCGCTCCGGCCTTCTACAAGCTGGACTTTTCCGAGGTCCCGGTCCTCATCGGCACCTTCTGCTACGGTCCTGTGGCCGGCATCCTGATCGAGCTGGTCAAGATCCTGGTCAAGACCGTGATCAAGGGCACCTCCACCGCCTTTGTGGGCGAGATCGCCAACTTTGCCATCGGCTGTGCCATGATCGTGCCGGCGGGCATCATTTACAAGCTGAAGAAGACCCGCAAGAGAGCCATCATCGGCCTCATCACAGGCACCCTTGTCATGGCCTTTGTCGGCGCTTTCCTGAACGCCTACGTCCTCCTGCCGGCCTACTCAGTGGCCTATGGCATGCCCATCGATGCCCTGGTCGGCATGGGCGCGGCCATCAACGCCTCTGTCACGGACGTTCTCTCCTTCGCCATGCTCCTGGTGGTGCCCTTCAACCTGATCAAGGGCGTGGTGGTCAGCGTTCTGACCCTCCTCCTTTACAAGCATATCAGCCGCCTCATCAAGGGCGCGAACAACTGAAGTACGCTGCCTGTCAAGGTATTCACAAGGCCACCCTGCGAACAATAAGCCGCGGGGTGGCTTTTTTTGGTTTGCGGGAGTGTCTGACGGGTTGCTTCAGGGATGACTGTGGCAACGCAGGGGCTTCTTCTCTGCACTTTTTTGGGATTCCTCAAAATAATATGTGCATTTGCAGCGAAATACAGTAAAATATTGGTAGTTATTCTCCCGCGCAGCTTTCATTCCGGAAGGGTTTTTCCTGAGCGGAAGTGTGGGCGGACAGGAGGAGTACCCGGATAATGTCAATTGAAATCGCAAAAAAGAGACTGGCGGAAAAAGGGTATGCTGACCGGGTGATTGAGTTCGAGGAGTCGACGGCCACGGTCCGGCTGGCCGCC
>CACXEL010000432.1 GCA_902766655.1 uncultured Lachnospiraceae bacterium
AAGTAGAAGCCCATGCTGGAGTAGTCGTTTGCGCCGCCGTTCGCTTCCTCGCCGAACTGAATGGCGTAGGAGATGCGCTCGTTGACGTAGTCCTGGACCTCCTTGGCATCCAGCCCATGGACCATGGCAGCCTCGTTCAGAGACTCCATCTGGGAAGCCGGGCAGCTGACGCAGCCCATGCCGCACTCCAGGAGAGCCCGGATCGCGATCGGGTACTTCGAGATGATCTCGCCCATCAGCATATCGCCGGTGACGTATTCCTTGATTTCCACATCCTCGTATACGACGTTCTCATCGTCCTCGGGGGCTGCGTTCAGTTTCTCATTCTCAGCCATATAGATAAATCCTCCATCCATAACAGTTAGATTATTGTAATCCCGCATGCCCCAAAAGGCAAGACACACTTTTGGGGAAATGAAGCCAATTTGAGGCATTCACCAAAAGCAGGACGGACTGCGCCATGCGAACTCAGGAAGCCTGTCACTGTAAAGCACTCCCCGCTGCAGGCGTTTCATCAGCCCTTCTTCACGTCCGCCAGCAGGATCGTCGTCAGCTGGTCCTCCGTCGGTTCCTCCACATCCACCAGGCGGCTGGCCTGGTTGGTGATGATGGTCTCGAAGAGGTTGCGGACGTCGCGGGCGTTGGCAAAGTTCTCACCCTTGCGGCGGACCCGGTCAATGATGATCCTGTCGATTTCAGACTTGGCCTCGTAGCTGAAGGTATAATTGTACTTGCGGCACTGCATCTCGAAAATGAGGATCAGCTCGTCGGCCGTATAGTCCTGGAACTCAATATACTTGTTGAATCGGGACTTAAGGCCGGGGTTGGAGTTTATGAACTTCTCCATGAGATCGGTGTAGCCCGCCACGATCACCACCAGTTCCTTGCGGTGGTCCTCCATGGCCTTCAGGATCGTGTCGATGGCCTCCTGGCCGAAGTCCATGCCCTCGCCGCGGGCAAGGGTGTAGGCCTCGTCGATGAAGAGGATGCCGCCCAGGGCCTCGCTGATCTTCTTCTGGGTCTTGATGGCGGTCTGGCCCACGTAGCCGGCCACCAGGGCAGACCGGTCGACCTCCACCAGCTGGCCCTTCTCGAGGACGCCGATCTCCTTGTAGAGCTTGGCCAGGATCCGGGCGACCGTCGTCTTGCCGGTGCCGGGGTTGCCGGAGAAGACCAGGTGGAGGGAGACGGGAACCGTCTTCATTCCCCGCTCCTCGCGGCGCTTCTGGGCCTTGACCAGACCCACCAGCTCCTTGACGTCCTCCTTGACGGCCTTTAAGCCGATCAGATCGGCCAGCTCCTCGGAGCCGGTCGGCTCCGCTTCCTTTTTCTCTTTTTCCGGGCCTGCGGGCGCCGCTGCCACCGGGGGCTTCTCCTCGCCTGCCGCCTCGCCTTCGTCCGGGATCTCCTCCTCGGCCTTCTTTCCGTCCTTCTTCTCCGTTGGCTTCGCCGCGTCAACTGCTGCGCCTGCCGCAGGGCTGCCGGTCTGAGGAGCCTTGTCCCTGAGGGCGGACGTGTTGGCCGCTGCCGTCTGGGATGCGCCGTCGGTCACCAGACCGTTGGCCTTAAAGCTGGTCTCGAGGTCGGCAATGGACCGGCGGAGGACCTCCATCATGTCCTCGTCCTTCGCGCCCGAAGCTCCGAAGAAATCGCTGTAGACGTTGTCCACGATATCGTCCACCTTGCGGGTCCTGCCGAGGAAATCCTCGACCTTGAGTTCTTCCTTCTTTCTCTTCTCTGCCATCCTGCTTCCTCCATGCTCCGGGAAGTGTCTGTATTTTCAGCTGTTCTCTGACAGTCTCTGCACCTGCTGACTGCTGCCGTAAAAAAGCCCGGCAACTATACCTACTTTACAATATGAAGGTAAAAAGCGCAAGAAGCGGAACATAATTCCCCTCCTGCAGCCATGCCAAAAGAACAACAGAGTCGCAGGAGGCGGCAGGCGGAGGGGCAATCCGCCTGGCTTCCTGCGGCCCTGCTCTATACAGCTCCCGGAGGAGCCTGTCAGATGACGTGGAAATGACGCCATTTTCCCGTCCTGTACCGAAGGATCATGACTATGCCCTTGATGCTCCACTCGAGGACCATGGCGACTGTGATGCCGATGATGCCCCAGCCAAGGACCACACCGAGGAGATAGCTCAGAAGTACGCGGACCAGGATCGTGCACACGATGTTGGCGTACATGGTGTAGCGGACGTCGCCCGCTGCCCGAAGGCCCGCGGCGTAGAGCGTCGAGAAGGGCTGGGCCAGGACCGCGAAGATGTTGTGGATCACGACGATGATGAAGACCAGCCGGCGGGTCTCCGCCGAGATATCGTAGATGGGAAGGATGACGGGCATGGCGGCAACGATCAGGGTGCACCATACGAAGGCCATGAGCATGGTCAGGCGCGTCAGTTTGTGGAGGTAGTAGTCCGCTGCATCGTGGTCGCCGGCGCCCACGCAGCGCCCGATGACCGTGATGAAGACCGGGGACATGGACATGCTGATGACGGCGCCCAGGGACCAGATGGTCTGGCCGATGCCGTTGGCGGCGATCTGGGAGGTGCCGAAGGTGGCGATCATGGCGCCCAGGGCCACCTTGACGGCCTGGAAGATGCCGCTCTCGACGCCGTTGGGGATGGCGATGCCGAGGATCCGGCCGCTCATGACCCGGTCGGTGCGGAGGACCTGGGGGAGGCGGAGGCTGACTTCATTTTCCCTGCGGAAGCAGAGGGCGGTCATGACGATGGCGGCGTAGTACCAGGACAGGGTAGTCGGCCAGGCCACGCCCGCGGCCCCGGCATGCAGGACGAAGATGCCCACGGCGTTGCCGATGACGTTCAGAATATTCATGGAAATGGAGACCTTCATCGTGGTCGCCGTCTTCCCCATGCTTCGATAGACGGCGGCACCCGCATTGTAGACGGCGTTGGCCGGGAAGGAGAGGGTCACGATCCAGAGATAGGTGCGGCAAGCCTCCATTACGTCCGGCTCTACCGACGGGTAGAGGAAGGCGAGAACGGCGTTGCCGGCGGCCAGCATAACGACCAGGCAGACCAGAGAGGTGATGACCGCAATGTTGAAAATCTGGGAGGCCGCGAAGTCGGAATTCTTCCGGTCGCCCCGACCCAGATACTGGGAGACCACCACCGCGCCGCCGGTGGACACGGCCGTGAAAATGTAGATGAAGATGGTATAGATCATCGTGTCCAGGGACACGCCCGATACGGTGGCCTCGCCTGCATAGCTGACCATGAGGGTGTCGGCGATGCCCACCACCATCTGCAGGATCTGCTCGATGAGGAGCGGAACGATCATAGACTTCAGGTCGATATTGTTAAAAATTCTGCGGCTTTCGGGCAGCTGGCGGCCCGGCTCGATGATCCGGTCAAGAACTGTCATGGTGTCTCCTCTTCGTAATTCCCTTCAAACTATCATGAGATGTCTGTTAACAGCAGGTGTCCGGCAGCCACCGCCATGAATGGCGGTGGCTGTTTTGCGCTTCGGCTGTCTGTACTCGGCGCGCAGGGCCCCGTCCGGTCTTCCCGTTCTGTCTCCACCTGACTTGTTGATAGTATAATACTCCTTTTCCGGCGGATCCGAACACTTCCGTTTTCCTATAGCAGTATGCAGAAATGTTATGGTGGACCATATAGTTGCCCCAGGATGACTGTGTTATAATGTGCTTATTCCAATTGACCTGCCACTATGGAGGACTTGAAATGAACGAACACTATCTCGGAGAGAACACTCCCAAGCTCGGCTTCGGCCTCATGCGCCTGCCCCGCCTTGAAAACGGCGAGATCGATGTCGCCCAGACCAGCACCATGGTCGACATGTTCCTGGATGCCGGTCTCACATATTTTGACACCGCTTTTGTCTATGAGGGCTCGGAGGAGGCCATCAGAAAAGCCCTCGTCGAGCGCCATCCGCGCGAAAGCTACACCCTGGCCACCAAACTGAACGCCTGGCTCTTCTGCCATGACGAGGCGAGCGCCAAGCAGCAGTTCTACACCAGCCTCGAGCGCACCGGCGCCGGCTATTTCGACTATTACCTGCTGCATGCCCTTCAGCCGACCAACTACGGCAAGTATGACGAGTACCACATCTGGGATTTCGTCAAGGAACTCAAGGCCCAGGGCCTCATCCGCCACTGGGGCTTCTCCTTCCACGCCTCCCCGGAGCTCCTGGATGAGATGCTGACCCTCCATCCCGACACCGAATTCGTCCAGCTCCAGATCAACTATGCCGACTGGGAGAACCCTGAGGTCCAGTCAAGGGCATGCTACGAGGTCGCCCGCAAGCACGGCAAGCCCATCGTAGTCATGGAGCCGGTCAAGGGCGGAACCCTCGCCACGCCCCCCAGAGCCGTCCGCGAGATCCTGAAAAATGCAGCCCCCGACATGTCCGCCGCCTCCTGGGCCATCCGCTACGTGGCCTCCATGGACGGCATCCTGACCGTCCTCTCCGGCATGTCCAACATCGAGCAGATGGCCGACAACCTCTCCTACATGAAGGATTTCAAGCCTCTGAACGCCGAGGAGGAGAATGTCATCAAAAAGGCCCAGGCAGCTCTGGCCGCGGTGGACTCCATCCCCTGCACGGGCTGCCACTACTGCAACAAGGAATGCCCCATGCAGATCCCGATCCCGGAGATCTTCTCCGCCAGGAACTCCCAGCTCATCTGGGAGAACGACGAGCGTGCCCGGAACCAGTATGCCAGAGCCGTCAAGGGCAAGAACGGGGCGGATGCCTGCCTGGCCTGCGGCCAGTGCGAGGCGGCATGTCCCCAGCACATACCGGTCATCACGCGGCTCGCGGAATGCGCGGAGATTTTTGCCTGAGACAGCGTAGTATACACAAGAGAGCGGGCGGCCTTAAGGAAGCTGCGGCCTGACGCACGGACATAGTACCGGCGGCCTGCAGGAAGCTGCCGGTCCTGCTGTGCCGGACTTTGTGAGGCCTGCCGCAGACACGGCGCATTCCGGGGCAGGAGCGTTTATCTCCTGCGGGTCCCGTCCGTACCGCATACACACACATTTAAGGAGCAGCTGTGAGCAGCGACGCAAGAGAGATACTGGAAAAAGTAAAGAGCGGCGACCTGTCTGTGGATGAGGCCCTGCTTTCCTTTAAGGAAGCGCCCTTCCGGGACATCGGCTACGCGGCTGTGGACACCCACCGGAAGCTCAGAACCGGTGTTGGTGAGGTGATCTATGGGGCCGGCAAAACAGCCGGCCAGATCGCCGGAATCATCCGGGCCATGCTGGAGAGCGGGCAGGAGCGGATCCTGATCACCCGCATTTCGCCGGAGAAGGCTGCGGCAGTCAGGGCGGCCCTTGACGCAGGTACGGACTGGACCTACTACGAGCTGCCGGAGCTGGCCGTGGTGGGCGGGTTCCCGCCCGTGACCGGTCTCGGCACCATCGTGGTGGCGACCGGCGGGACCAGCGACCTGCCCGTTGCCGACGAGGCGGCTCTCACGGCACGCTTCCTGGGAAATGAAGTCATTTCCCTGACAGACATCGGCGTTGCCGGTCTCCACAGGACCCTGGCCCACCTGGACGAAATCATGTCCGCCTCCGTCATCGTGGCGGTGGCCGGCATGGAGGGTGCCCTGGCCAGCGTGCTGGGCGGCCTCGCGGACTGCCCGGTGATTGCGGTTCCCACTTCCGTGGGCTATGGCGCCTCCTTCCATGGGCTCTCGGCCCTCCTGTCCATGCTCAACTCCTGCGCCAGCGGTGTGTCGGTGGTCAACATCGACAACGGGTTCGGGGCAGGCTACCAGGCTTCCATGATCAACCACATGCGGGCAGGACGTCGGAACAAGGTTGAGTGATTGGGCAGGGTAAACTGCCAACAACTAGTCGAAAGGGGTGGCAGCACCTGGATAATCAGCGCCATGCTGATGGGAAGGCCTGCGGGCCCGCCGGCGTCATGAGAAGGGGCTCAGGCCCGGCACAGATCATGATTCAGTTTTAACAGGAGATATTTTATTGAAGTCTTTATACATTGACTGCGGCATGGGCGCCGCGGGGGATATGCTGACTGCCGCACTGCTGGGACTTTCGCCGGACCGGGAGGGCTTCATTTCCCGGATGAACGGGCTGGAAATTCCGGGTGTCACGGTCGCGTGCAGGGAGGTGTCCAAGGCCGGCATCGGCGGTCTCTCCATGGAGGTCCTGATCGGCGGCGAGGAGGAGACCTCGGTGGACGTGGACCTTACGGCTGCCGCAGAACACGGGCACGAGGAGATCCACAGCCACGCCGAAGAGGGCGGGCATCACCACGATGATGAGGACCATGAACACCATCATCACCACCATGATGAGGACCATGAGCACCATCATCACCACCATGATGAGGACCATGGACACCATCATCACCACCACACCTCCATGGCGACGATTGAGGAACTGGTGAGTGGGCTTGCGATTCCGGAGAAGGTCCGGGAGGATGTCATGGCCGTCTATCGGATCATCGCCGAGGCCGAGAGCCAGGTGCACGGGGAGCCGGTTTCGGAGATTCATTTTCACGAGGTGGGCAGTATGGACGCGGTGGCGGACGTCACCGCCGTATGCCTCCTCATCCACGAGCTGGGCATTCAGAAAATCATGGCCTCTCCCATCCACGTCGGGAGCGGGCATGTGAAATGCGCCCACGGCATACTGCCGGTGCCGGCACCGGCGACGGCCCTCATCCTGCAGGGCCTGCCCATCTATTCCGGTGACATCCGCGGGGAGCTCTGCACCCCGACCGGCGCAGCCCTTTTGAGGCACTTTGTCACCGAGTTTGGCCCCATGCCCGTCATGCGGGTCGAGAAGATCGGTTATGGCATGGGCAAAAAGGACTTTCCGGTCCTGAACGCCGTCCGAGTCCTCATGGGCGAGACGAATGACGCGCCCAGGGACCAGGTGGCCCGCCTGGACTGCAACGTGGACGACATGACGGCCGAGGAGATCGGCTTCGCCATGGACGGCCTTTTCGCCGCCGGCGCCAGGGAGGTCTTCACGACGCCTGTCGGTATGAAGAAGAACCGGCCGGGCACCCTGATCACCGTCCTCTGCTCTCCTGAAGACAGGGACAAAATGGTGAGGACCATTTTCCGGCTGACCTCCACCATCGGAGTCCGGGAGACCATCTGCGACCGCTACGTCCTCCACCGCGCCATTGAAAATGCGGACACTCCCTACGGCACCATCCGCCGCAAGGTCTCCGAGGGCTACGGCGTGCGGCGCGTCAAGTACGAATACGACGACCTGGCAGCCATAGCCGCCAGGACAGGGCTGACGGTCGGGGAAATCAGAAAAGGCCTGAACTGACGGTTGTCAATAAAAAGCAGGGAGAGCCCTGTATCTCAACAATCCAGGATTTTTGAGATACAGGGCCCTCCCTGCTTTTCATTTTCCTTTATTTATGCTCAGAGTAATCCACTGCATTCATGACAAAGTTCATAAGATGGGCGACGGCTGTCTTTATCTGGTCCAGCGTCACGCGGCCTTCCTCATAGCCCTTCAGGACCTGGGAGATGACGGGCGGTCCGCCGGGCATGACCACGTCGTTGCCGGCGGCCACGGCGTCGGCGCCGTCCACGACGAAGTCCATGTCGCCCCAGTCGGTGACGACCACACCGTCGTAGCCCCACTCGCCGCGGAGGATGCCCGTGCAGAGGGCTTCATTTCCCGCCGCGAAGGTGCCGTTGATCTTGTTGAAGGAGCTCATGAGCGTCCGGACCGAGGGGTTCTCCAGGACCATCTCGAAGGGCTTCAGGTAGATCTCCCTGGCAGCCCGGGCCGAGACGATGGAATCGGCGGCATCGATGTTCTTCCGCTCCTTGCCCCTGCGGTAGGTCTCCTGCTCGTTCATGGCGAAGTGCTTGGGGCAGACCGTCACGCGGTTCATCCTGGTGGCGCCGGCTGCAATGCAGCTGCCCATGACACCGCAAAGATACGGGTCCTCAGAGAAATACTCGAAAACGCGGCCGCCGATCGGGTTCCTCGCGATATTCATGCCCGGCGCGAGCCAGGTGCCCACCAGAAGCTCCTCGGCCTCCTGCCCGCAGGCGGCGCCGAAGGCGTCCGCCAGGACCTTGTTGAAGGTCGCGGCGACCATCATGCCGGTCGGCCAGGCCGTCTTGCCGACGGAGGCAGGGCCGTCCTTGTAGTAGACTGAGTAAATGCCGTATTTATCCAGACACGGATTGATGTAGCCCGGGAAGGCATCCGGATGGCTGTTCCGGGCGATGTCCGTCCCGTCAGCATACTGGATGGTGGCAGGCGCGGCGGACCCCAGGCCACCGAAAGGCAGGCCGGGCCCGTAACCGCAGGTCAGGACCGCCAGCTCCTCCAGGCTCATCTGGTTGATGAAGGCCTCCATGCTGACGCGGCCCTCCCTGACGTCCGCCAGGGTGGATTTTTCCGCGGGGACCGAGAAATCGTAGACGCGGGCCGGCGTGACCGAACAGGCGGCATCCTCCGCCGTGATGACCAGAGCCGCCTCACAATCGGGGGAATCTCCGTCCATTTCGGCCTTCATGAAGTCCACCTTCCCGCGGTTGGCCGCGCTGACGCCGATATCGGCGGTGACCGCCCTCACGACCAGCTCGTCCTCGGCCCGCACGGCAGCGGCCGGCTCGGTATCCGCCGAGGATCTGCCGACAGAGAGGACATAGGTCCCCTCCTCGATCACATAAGCCATCTGCTCCTCGTCGAAGGAGGCCAGGTCGCTGACCGGGAAGGCCAGGGTGACCGTCTCCTCCTCGCCCGGCGCAAGCACGCCGGTCTTGTCGAAGGCCTTAAGCTCCCGGGCCGGCTTGTCGAGCTTGCCGGCGGGGGCGTTCACATAGAGCTGGACTACCTCCTTGCCGGATGCGGCTGGGGATTCATTTTTCACGGTGACCGGCAGGAAGAGCCTGCCGTTCTCCTTGGTCAGTTCCCCCGGGGTGAGGCTGAAGTCCGCGTAGCTAAGGCCGAAGCCGAAGGGGAAGAGGGGCGCGACGTCGAAGGTGTCGAAGTAGCGGTAGCCCACGTAAATGCCTTCCTTATAGTATGTGACCGGGCTCACGTCCTTGCCGATGCTCCCGTTGTCCTCCGCGGAGAGGCCGTAGGTGGCGTAGGTCTTGATGTTGTCCGGGTCGTCCTTGTTCCAGCTGAAGGTCTCCGCAGTCGGATAATCCTCGTAGCGGCGGGCCAATGTAAAGGGCAGCCTGCCCGAAGGCGCCGCCTTGCCCGTCAGGATATCCGCCAGGGCGCCGGCCCCCTGCTCACCCGGCGTGCCCATGAAGAGGACAGCCTTGAAGGCCGGATCCGACTCCGTCCAGGCCGCGTCCACCGGCCCGTTCACGTTGAAAATGACGACCACCTTCCTGAAGTACCTGGCAGCAAGCTCCGCCAACGCCTTCTCGGAGGGCAGGAGGTAGTAGTCGTCCTCGACCCGTCTGTCACACTCCTCACCGCCCGAGCACCGGCTCACGACCAGGATGGCCGTATCCGTCTTCTCAGCCGCCTCTGCCATAAGGTCATCCCCGGGAAGGGGCTCCGGCGTCGGCGCGCTGTACTGGCCGAAGAGCTCGTAGATCAGACCGCTGGCGACTAAGCCGGCCAGGTCAAAGTCCCCTCCGCCCGCACTCTTCTGAGCCGCCGCCAGTTCCGCGCGGCGGTTCTCCTCGTAGAAAGCCATAAGGCCCTCTTCCGGGACAAGGCCTTCCCGTGCGAGCTCCACGGAGATCTGGAGCGGATCGTCACAGCGGGAAGCGCCGGAGCCGCCGCCGCCAATCACGGTGTTCAGCTGCCCCCTGCCCAGAACGGCGACGGTGGTGCCGGGGGCCAGGGGAAGAAGCCGGTCTTCATTTTTCAGGAGTACGATGGCCTCGCGGGCGATCTGCCTCACCAGAGCCTTTCTGGATTCCTCTGCTGTCATTTTTGATCCTCCTTTTAGTCATTTTTTCAGGTAACTATTCAGTTACTATATCTGATCCGTCTCCGGCTCTTCCACCGTCGGCGTGCTCATCTGTAGCAGCGCCTTCGGAAGCTTTCTGCAAACCCCTGCGGCCTTTTTTGATGCCCGGCTCACTCGCCGTCACCGCCATCACCCGCATCAGCGCCTTCTCCTGACTCAGCGCCTTCGCCCGCCTCAGCGCCTTCGGAAGCAATCTCCATAGAGCCGATATCCGTACCGCTGCCTTCAGCCAG
>CACXEL010000433.1 GCA_902766655.1 uncultured Lachnospiraceae bacterium
CTGCAGATGGCTGGAGGAGCGCTTTCCGGCATGCGGGGGAATCCGCTGTTTCTACGATCATTCAGGCGCTTATCTCCTCTCCCGGATCCCCGGGAGCGAGCTGCAGAGCGTCTTCCGGATCTACACAGAAGGAGCAAAAAAGGAGAAGCTGCTGCAATATTATCAGACCGGGAGTGCCCTGCTCGATACCAACTTCCGCTTTCAGGAAGCCGCCGACCTCCTCTTCATCCACAAGAACACCCTGGTCTACCGCTACCAGTCCCTCAAGAGCTTCCTCGCCATCGACCCCATGGCCCACGCCGAGGACAGGTCTTTTCTTCAGATGTTCTGCGAGTATCTCAGAAAAACGATCGTCTGACAGTAAATGCGGATGATTTTTGTGTTGGCAACACAATTATTCACAACATATTTAGCCCCTCGTGGCCTTGTTTTGTCTTAATTGTACAACTATAATACAATCAACAATTAACCAAGCCACCCTGAAGGAGGAGAAAGAAATGACTGGCTTACCGCTTATTCTGCTGTTCATCGTTGCTATCGTCGTCATGATCGTGATGATCTCGAAATTCAAGATCCATCCCTTCATCTCCATCATGTGCATTTCCCTGTTGCTCGGCATCGCTGCCGGCATACCAATCGTGGACAAGGTCGCCGAGGACGGCTCCAAGATCTCCGGCCTGGCAAACGTCATCGGCGCAGGCTTTTCCGGCACCTTCACGTCCATCGGTATCGTCATCATCCTGGGCGCCCTGATCGGCAGCATCCTCGAGCAGACCGGCGCCGCCCTGAAGCTGGCCGACATGGTCATCAAGCTGGTCGGCAAGAACAACCCGGTCCTCGCCATGGAGCTCATGGGATGGGTGGTCTCCATCCCGGTCTTCTGCGACTCCGGCTTCGTAATCCTGAACCCCATCCGCAAGGCCCTGGTCAAGCGCACCGGCGAGTCCTCTGTCGCCATGACAGTCGCCCTGGCGACCGGCCTCTACCTGTCCCACGTTTTCATCCCGCCGACACCCGGCCCGATTGCAGCAGCCTCCACGCTGGGCATCGGCAACAGCCTGATCCTGGTCATGGGCCTCGGCGTCGTCTGCTCCATCTTCCCTCTGATCGCCGGCCTTCTGTACGCCAAGTTCATCGGCAAGAGCGTCAAGGCTGACGACGAGAATGACACCAGCGAAGTCACCAAGACCTACGAGGAGCTGGTCGCCGAGTACGGCAAGCTCCCCAGCGGCTTCAGCTCCCTGGCCCCCATCATTGTCCCGATCATCCTCATGGCCCTCTCTTCCGTCGCCTCCATGGCCAAGATGAGCGGTTTCGCGGCCGACCTGATCGGCTTCCTCGGCACCCCGATCATCGCTCTGGCCGTCGGCACCATCTTCGCGGTCATCCAGCTCAGCGGCGCCGGCAAGATGAATGACTTCTACAACATCTGCAACGAGACCCTGAAGACCGTCGGCCCCATCCTCTTCGTCACCGCTGCCGGCGGCGTCCTGGGCAAGGTCATTTCCTCTTCCGACATGGTCAACTACATCTCCCAGCATGCGACGGCTCTGAGCACCATGGGCATCTTCTTCCCCTTCCTGCTCTCCGCCATCCTCAAGTCCGCCCAGGGCTCTTCCACGGTCGCTCTGACCACCACCGCCGGTATCGTGGCTCCGCTGCTCCCGGTCCTCGGCTTCACCACCCCGGGCCAGGTCACCCTGGTCTGCATGGCCATCGGCGCCGGCGCCATGACCGTCTCCCACGCCAACGATTCCTTCTTCTGGGTCGTCACCAACTTCGGCGCCATGAGCCCTGACAGAGGCTACAAGACCCAGACCATGAACACCCTGGTCCTCGGCCTCGCAGCCATGCTCGAGATCTGGCTTCTGACCTTCATCATCCACTGAATCCCCTGTGCCGTATCACGAAACGAATCAAAAAGTGTCTGCATTTCCCGGGTCGACGGGAAATGCAGACACAGCAAGGAGAGTACAGATGAAATTATTGTTTGCTTCCGACTCATTTAAAGGCAGCCTTACCAGTGAAGACACCATGACCCTGCTCGCAAAAGCCGCCGAGACCGTCTTCGGCCCCTGCGAGACCTCCGGCGTGCCGGTAGCGGACGGCGGTGAAGGCACCGTCGACGCGGTCATCCAGGCCGAGCACGGAAAGAAGGTCTCCGTCAAGGTCCACGGACCCCTCATGGAGGAGACGAATGCCGAGTACGGCGTCTTCGGAGACAACAAGGCCGTCATCGAAATGGCCGCCGCCTCCGGCCTGCCCATGGTCCCCAGAGACAAGAGAGACCCGAGAAATACGACCACCTACGGCACGGGCGAGCTGATCCTGGACGCCCTGGAGAAGGGCCACCGGGACATCTCCATCGCCATCGGCGGCTCCGCCACCAACGACGGCGGCATGGGGTGCGCAAGAGCCCTGGGGGTCCGCTTCCTGGACGAGGAGGGCCGTGAGCTGGAAGGCTTCGGCAAAGACCTCATCCACGTCCGCAGGATCGATCTGAGCGGCCTGGACAAGCGGCTGGCGGACGCCAGGATCACTGTCATGTGCGATGTCACGAACCCCCTCTGCGGCAAGGACGGCGCCACCTATACCTTCGGCAGGCAGAAGGGAGCCACCCCGGAGATCCAGGACGAGCTCGAGAAGGGCATGCTGAACTACAACCAGGTGATCCTGGACCAGTTCGGCATCGACTGCAGCCAGGTGGAGGGCGCCGGCGCGGCCGGCGGTCTGGGTGCCGCCCTCAAGGTCTTCCTGAAGGGGCACATGCGGTCCGGCATCGAGACCGTGCTCGACCTCATCCATTTTGACGAGCGCCTTGAAGGCGTGGACCTGGTCGTCACCGGCGAGGGCCGCACCGACTGGCAGAGCTGCTTCGGCAAGGTCATGATGGGCGTGGGTGTTCACGCCAAGGCCAAGGGCATCCCCGTTGCCGGCCTCTCCGGCTCCCTGGGCAAGAACGCCCTGGACATCTGCAACTACGGCGTCAGCTCCCTCATGACCACCGTCAACGCGCCCATGCCCCTCGAGGAGGCCCTGGAGCGCGCTGAGGAGCTCTATCTCGAAGGCGCCATCCGCATGTTCCGCTTCATCAAGGCGGGCATGGATATGAGGAAATAAAGCCGTCACCCGCTCCGCACACTTGCGCGATCCGCGGAGCGTTCCATCCCCAATTCGGCAGAGAGCCGGGGCACCATGCATTCATGATGCCCCGGCTCCTTTTTGTTTTCATTTCTCAGTCAAGGAAGCGTTCCTTCGCGTGGAAGGTGCTGCAGATGGTGTGGTAGTCGCCGAAAACAGTCACCCTGTCGGTCACGCAGAAGACCGTGTCCGGGCCGGCTGCCTGGGCCTTCCTGCCCCGCCGCTCGACCAGCATGACCATGATGCCGGTGTCGGCCCGAAGGTTCATTTCCGCCAGGGTGACTCCCTGGTATTCCTTGGGGATATAGTAGAGGGTCACAACGGCGATGGAGCTGGTCCCCATGTTGTCCAGAAGCTCCACCGTGTTGAAGCTCTTGTCGCGGCCGATCATAAAATCCAGTGCGTTCTGGAGGGCTTTGTCGGCCGTCCCTCCGATCGCAGGCACCCGCGAAAAGAGGAAAATGAGGACCACGGTGGCGGCCGGTATGAGCAGGCCGCTGGAATACTCCACCAGCTGGCGCTCCTTCATGGACAGGAAAACGTTGATGAAAGCCGAAACGATCGTGATGTTGAAGACGTAGCCGAAGAGCATGGTCATCCTGGTCAGCCTCCGCCTCGAACGGGTGGAGAGAAGAAGCTCACTCTCCTTGGTGGTATACCCGCAGCCTGTGAGGAGGGAGATCACCTGGAAGCGGGCCTTCTCGTCCGGCAGACCGGTGAAGCGGAAAAGGACCGTCAGGATCTCGATGATCACGAAATAGACGAGAATGGTGACCGAGAACAAGGTCAGGGCAAGGTAAATATTCATGTTGAAGTCCCTTTGATCGTTATACGATTCAAAAATGCAACAAAAAAAGCGTTTACTATCGTTTTATGATAGTCCCCGCTTTAATAAATGAAGCATCGGGGATTCGAACCCCGGACAACTTGA
>CACXEL010000434.1 GCA_902766655.1 uncultured Lachnospiraceae bacterium
AAAAAAGGACCGTCCATCAGTCTCAAGAGCCGTCCCTCTTTACGAGCAAATCTGGTCAATCCGGGCAAAAACTCGCTATTTCAGATGTATCGGGGATGTCCTGCCCCCGGATATAATGAAGGCATATCAAAGATAACACACCACAGTAAAAGGAGACCAGCAATGAACGAAGAAGTGAAAGCTGTCAACGAAACAGCAAACAATGAAGCAGGCGTTCCCTTTGGTAAGCTGATTGCGTTCTCGATGCGCGGTGGTTCCACTGGCATTGCCGTAATGATCCTTGGCTATCTGACCATTTTCGCCGTGAACACCATGAAAATGCCCGCAGCGCTGGTAGGCGGACTGCTGCTGGCCAGCAAGTTCATCGACGGCGTCACAGACCTCTTTGCCGGCGTCATCGTCGACAGGACCGATACCAAATGGGGCCGCGGCCGTCCCTACGAGTGGTGCGTCGTCGGCCTGTGGCTCTCCACGGTCCTCATGTTCATGGTTCCGGAGAGCGCCACCCTCGCGGTCAAGAGCGCATGGATCCTGATCATGTACCTCTTTGCCAATTCCATTTTCTTCACTTTCTTAAATGCAAACAACACCGTTTACATAGTGCGCGCCTTCTCCACCCAGAAGCAGTACGTACAGATCTCCACCTACGGCGGCGTGGTACCGATGCTGATGGTCCTCATTTTCAACGTCCTCTTCCCCACGCTGATGGGCACCATAGCCACCAGCCAGGCCGGGTGGATCAAGCTTGTCCTCATTTTCGCCATCCCCATGACCGTGCTGGGCATGCTGCGCTTCTTCGTCGTAAAAGAGACGAACAACGTGGACGTGAGCGCCGCCGGTGAAAAGGTTAACCTCAAGGAAGTCCTGCTGCTCCTGAAGAAGAACCGTTACATCTACATCATTTGCCTTGGCACCCTGGTCGTCAACATTATGACCAACATGGGCGTGGGCGTGTTCTACTTCACCGAGATCGTTGGCAACGTGGGGCTCATGAGCGTTCTGGCCATCAGCCAGGTCATCATCCTCCCGCTCATGTTCATCTTCCCGCAGATCCTCAAGAAAATTTCCGTCGCCAAGTTGGTCCGAATCGGCCTGCTGGTGGGCGTGACCGCCGGTATCGTGAACTTCTTTGCCGGCAGCAATATAATCCTCCTGGTGATCGGCTCGATCCTCACCGGCGCCAGCTCCGTTCCCATCACCATGCTCGCCGCTCTCATGATCATCGAGTGCGCCGATTACAATGAGAACATCGGTCTGAACCGCATGGAAGGCTCTCTCGGTGCAGTCAACGGCTTTGCCACCAAGATCGGCGCCGGCATCGGCGCCGGCATCCTCGGCGTCCTGATCGGCCTGGCCGGTTACGACGGCAGCCTGGCCGTCCAGCCCGCCTCCGCCATCACCATGATCCGCCTGCTCTACTCTCTCATCCCTGCGGCCATGGACTTTGTGGTGTATCTGGTCTTCCGCACATACACGCTGGACAAGAAGCTGCCCCAGATCCGCGCGGAAAATGCAGCCAGACGCGAGGCCGCTGCTTCCCACGAAGCCTGATCTGCCCTCATCAATCCACCATCCTCCCTTGACAAAAACAGCAGCGGGCCCAGGCTCACTGCTGTTTCTTTACGCGGGGAGGAAAAAAGCGTATAATTTCCACAAAGGAGCGTGATATGGCATGAAAAAAGCGCTGGAAAATGTGGAAACCAATCTGTTGATCTTACAGGGCCAGGTTTTTTCCGCCTGCCGCATGGGGGCCTGGTGCTTCAGCGAAGAAAAACATCTGTTTATCAGCACCGCCCCCCATCAGGAGGAGTACCATCTCTTCCTGCGCGCCGGCGGCGTGCTGGACCAGGCCATAGGGCTCAAGGATGACGAGCCGATTCCGCACATACTCGGCGGCAAGCTGGGGCTGGCCTGGATCGCGGAGTGGGTGCATCTTCAGAAGGGCGGACGTTTCCTGGTGATCCTCGGCCCGGTCTATCTGAAAAACACCTCCGTGGATGAGAGCCTCCTGGCGCTGGACCGGCAGGGGATCTCCCAGCATCTCAGGCAGCAGTATCTCAACGTCCTGGGAGACGTGCCGGTCCTGCACTTTGACATGATACGGCAATATGCCTGTATGCTCCACTATACCTGCTACCAGGAGGTAACGAATCCAGTGCTGCTGCAGAACACCGAGCAGCCGCATGAGGAGAAGGCCGGCGCGGACCTGCCCGGCAGCGGGAACGATTATCAGCGCATGGCGGCTTACGAGGAAATGCTCCTGCACTGTCTCGCCGAGGGGACCCAGCCCAGGGAGGAGCTGCCCGCATCCTTCGGGGATCTGCAGGATTTCGATATCAGGGATTCCCTGCGCCTCATCAAGGACAACATCCTGATTTTCACCGGCCTCTGCGCGCGCACCGCTATCCGGAGCGGCGTGACGATCTATACCGCGAAAAAAATGGAGAGCGACTGGGTAAGCCGGATCGAGCGGGCCCGGAGCTTTTCGGAGGCCCACCGGCTGAGGGAATCCATGTACAGCGCATTTCTCCGCCAGGTGCGGCAGACACGGGAAAACACAGGGCTTTCCAAGGCTGTGCGCGATTGCCGCAGCTATATTCAGGCCAACTATATGAACGACATCTCGCTGGAGGAGCTTGCCCGCCACTGCGGCTACGCGGAATATTATCTCTCTCGGAAATTCTCCAAGGAGACGGGCATGAAGATCAGCGAGTATATCCACATCGTCCGCGTCGACGCCGCCAAGCTCCTGCTCGTGACCACGTCCCGGGATATCCAGGACATCAGCGACCTGCTGCATTTCGGCAACCGGAGCCACTTTGACCGGGTATTCCGCCAGCATGTCGGCATTTCCCCGGCGCGGTTCCGCGAGCAGGGCGGGCAGACGCGGGTTCCCAGGGAGGAGACCACATGAAGCTTAAACAGCTCGACAATTACATCGACTTTATGGAGGCTGTAAGGCGCTGCAGGGCGGACGTGTATTTCTGCTCGAAGGAGGGAGACCGCCTGAGCCTGAAATCCACGCTTTCGCAGTTACTCTTCGCCACAGTCTGCGGCGACAAGGATTTTTTGTCCCGGGGATATGTGGAATGCACCGCGGAAGAGGACTATGCGCTCCTTGCCCCCTATCTGGTGCCGTAAAGAGGGACGGTTCTCCGTACGTTCTCACCGTACGAAGAACCGTCCCTCTTTATACTCCCGAGGTCTCCTCGTAATACTCCTCCAGAAATCTCTCAAGAAATGAATGCCGCCTCTCCGCTATCCGCCTCCCGGCCTCCGTATTCATGAGATCCCGAAGCCGGAGGAGCTTGTCGTGAAAATGCAGCACAGTCTCCGACATGGGCCTTCCGTGCTCCCCGCCGTAGGCGAAGGCCCTGGCGACGCCGATTGCGCCCATGGCGTCCAGCCGGTCCGCGTCCTGGACCACCCGGCCCTCCGGCGTGCAGGGCCTTTTCCCCTTGTTCCGGCTGAAGGAGACGGAATTGATCGCCTCGCAGATCCGTTCGATTCTCTCGGGCGACAGGCCGTTGGCTTCCAGGAAGGCCCGGGCATTGGCGTTATTTTCCGTGTGGAAGAGCTTGTGGTCGTCCGCGTCGTGGAGGAGGGCCGCCAGGGCCGCGACCTGCAGGTCGCAGTCCGGCTCCTCCTTTGCGATGAGAAGCGTGTTCCTGTACACGCGCAGTGTGTGGTCCGCGTCGTGACCGCCGGCGTTGGTGCGGAAAAGCTCCCGGACGTAGTCGAGTGCCTTCCCGATTATTTCTTCATTCAATGATTCCATCCCCCACTCGTGTGGGAAAGGGGACGGACCTTTTTCCCAATTTGGGAAAAAGGTCCGTCCCCTTTCCCACCTTCACTCATTTCAGGTTCTGCTTGCGCCACTCCCGCGGGCTCATGTGGAAAGAGGCTTTGAAAGCCCGGGAGAAGTGGAGCTGGTCGGGGTAGCCGACGGCCACCCCGATATCCTTGACGGAAGTCCGGGAGTGCTTGAGCAGGTTGCAGGCCTGTGACATCCGGCAGCGGAGGAGGTACTGCTGCGGCGTCACGCCCATGACTTCCTTGAAGATCTTCGAAAAATAACTCCGGTTCAGCCCGCAGACGGATGCGATGTCACCGATGGACAGGTCTGACGCATAGTTTCTTTCGATATGGTTGACCGCGATGCTGATATAGTAGTCCTTCACCCTGTTTTTGGGGTGAGCCATGTCCTGCCTGCCGGACCTGAGGAGCAGGTCCAGAAAGAGAAAGGTATGGCCGATCAAGTTATAGGCGCTTTTGTCATGGTTGACGATCAGCTCTTCCATGATCTTCTGCAATTCCTTTCTGTACCCATCATCCCGGGGCTGCCAGATCGGATGGTCCTGGTCGAGTCCCGCGGCAATCAGCGGCTTGCTGACGTTGGCGCCGTCGAACTCCAGCCACAGATATTCCCACGGCTCATCCTTGTCCGCGCGGTAAGTGTTGACCTGCTGCGGAACAATCAGAAAGCCTTCTCCGGCGTGCAGCTGGTAAGTGTGGACAACGTCGTTCCGGTCCGTAGAGACCAACTCTCCCTTGCCGGAAACGATATAATGAAATAAGTAGTGATTCCTGACCGCCGGTCCGTAGGAGTGCAGCGACTCGCACTGCTCTCTTCCGAACTGAAAGACATTGACATCTATGAACTGGCCGTATTGGAGATATCTGCTCTCCGTCTCCCGTTCCTCCAGCACACGATGGAACTGGTATGATATATCATTCATTGCGCAGGACCTCTCAACTAGCTGTATTACTGTCTATTTTTCTCAGGGTCACCGGTCTTCCGCCCTGCGAAGCAGGACCTGCCCCGCATCATACTGCCGCATCCATTTATGCCCGAAGCACGAGCCTATCGGCAGCCCTACCTCCATGAGCATCGTGCCGGTAAACCTGCCACCGCTCCGGACGTCCTCGTAAAGCGCGTCGGGATCCAGCCCCCGGCACGGGACAAATTCCCCGAACATACGATGCCCGCTGTCCATGGCCACGACGCTGACCAGGGCTTCCGACCGGTCGGGGCTCACCACCATCCAGGCCGCCTTCTTCGTGTCCTTCGCGACGTCTGTCAGGCGGTAATATCTTCCCTGGTGCAGCAGGGGCCAGTATTTTTTGAACGCCTCGATCTGCCGCGGAATCTCCGCCTTCTCCTCATCCGTGAGGTGGCCCGGATCCAGCTCATAGCCGAAGGTACCGGCCATCGCCGTCACCGCCCGCGTCCCGAAGGGGACTGACCGGCCGGTGCAGCCGTTCGGAACCGCGGATACATGCGCCCCCCAGGTGCTTGGCGGATAGCCAAAGCTGGTCCCGTACTGGATCAGGAGCCTGTCGATGGCGTCCGTATTGTCGCTGCACCAGATCTGCGGCGTGTAATACAGCATGCCGGCGTCAAACCTGCCGCCTCCGCCGGAGCAGCCCTCGATGAGCATTTCCGGATACCGCTCCGTCATCCTGTCCAGGAAATGATACACGCCCAGTGTATACCGGTAAAGGATCTCCCCCTGGCTCTGGTACCCTGCCACAGCGGAATAAACGTCCGACAGGGACCGGTTCATGTCCATCTTGAGGTAGTCGGGCCGGCACTCGTCCAGTACTTTTGCCAGCTGGTCGAAGACAGCGTCCACGATCTCCGTGCGGCTGAAGTCCAGCACCAGCTGATTTCTGGCCCGCACGGGAAGCTTGCCCGGAATCGTCAGCGCCCAGTCCGGATGCGCCCTGTAGAGGTCCGAATCCTCGTTCACCATCTCCGGCTCGATCCAGAGGCCGAACTTGAGGCCCAGGCCGCGGATCTCCCCGGCCAGAGAGCCGATGCTTCCGCCGAGCTTGGTTTCATTTGCCTGCCAGTCTCCGAGACCGGCATTGTCGTCATTTCTTGCGCCGAACCACCCGTCGTCCAGGACCAGCATCTCGATCCCGAGGTCCCGGCTGGCCTTCGCCATGCCGATCAGCTTGTCCCGGTCAAAATCCATGCCCATGGCTTCCCAGGTGTTGATCAGCACAGGCCGCCGGACGTTCTTCCAGGGCCCCCGTATGACGTTACGGGAAATTAAATCATGGAAGAGGTGGCTCAGCTCCGTGAGCCCCCGGCCGCTGAAGGCCAGCGCCACTTCCGGACCGAAAAATGCCTCCCCCGGCCCAAGCCGATAGTCCAGCCTCTCGGACTGGATGCCCATCAAAAGCCGCGTGGTCTCGAACTGCTCCGCGCCGGCGCAGCACTCGAAGGAACCGCTGTAGAGGAAAGCCGCTCCCAGGCAGGGCCCGTGGTCCTCATCCGTATTTTTGCCGGCGAGGATCACAAATGGGTTGTGCTGGTGGGAGGAGGACCCTCTGCGGCTTCCGACGGTAATCTCCTCGTGTCCCACGCTCAGCCGCTCGGGCACCCGCTCCATGACATGCCGGCCGTGGAAATGGATCATGTCCCATTTCCCGTATGCGAGGTCCAGGGACAGGGAGTCCGCCCGCTGCAGCACCAGGTCCTCTTCAGACACGTTCCGGATCACGACAGCCCGGGTAATGACGTCCATGTCATAAAATATACCATATTTTAACTCAACAGACACATTTCCCACAACATCTTTGAGAAGGACGACCAGTGTCTCCGCCTCCTCCGGCTGTCCGAAGACAGAGGGAAGGCCGGGCAGTGAGTATTTGCCCTGCTCCACGTGATGGCTGGCATAGCGGAGGTCGCATCCGCTGGCGCCGTTCGGGAGCCTCACGGAAAGGGCGGCCGGGCGGTAGTCGCCATTTCCCTCGCAGGAGTATTCCAGCGGAAGCACGTCAGCGGAGACCGTCCTGTCCATGCCCGCGTCATTCGGATTGCCGGAGAAGCCTCTGTCGCCGTACCCGACCACATATGAGAAATCGCCTTCCGTCCTGGCCCCGTAATAGGTGTGGAGCAGGAAGCCGTAGGGTCCGATTTTCATCTGATAGGTGGTATGCTGGGTGTGAATAGTGATTGTCCTGGCTGATGTATCATATTTAACGCCCATATCATTTCTCTCTCGAAACAAGGTCCCGCAGGGCCTGTGACTCCTCTTCTCGTGCAGCCTCGGTGCCGAAGCTGCCGAATCCGTCTTGTCCCGCAGGGCCTGTGCCTTCTCTTCTCTTGCAAACAGCAGCCACTGCGCTCGTCACGGGGCACATATGGCTGCTGTTTTCAAACACATACTACTCTGTTTAACCCTTTACGCTTCCCAGGGTAAGACCCTTTGTAAAGTACTTCTGGAGGAACGGGTACACCATCATGATCGGGAGGGCGCCCAGGAAGAGCTGGGCCGCACGCCCCGTTCTGGCGTTCATCTTGGACAGGATTGCCATGATGTCCGCTCCGTTGCCGCTGGACTGCAGGAGCTGCTCGAAGTTGACAAGCAGTGTCTGCAAATATGTCTGTAAGGGATACATGTCCGGGTTGCTCATGTAAATGAGACCACTGAACCAGTCGTTCCAATGACCGACCATGGAGAAGAGGCCGACCGTTGCCAGGGACGGGCCGAGAAGCGGGAAGATGACCATGCTCAGGGTCTGGAAGGGCGTCGCCCCGTCGATCCAGGCGGCCTCCTCGATCTCTCTCGGAAGGCCTCTGATGAAGTTCATCAGAATGATCATGTTGTAGACCGGAAGAGCGCCCGGCAGGATCAGGGCCAGGATGTTGTTCTTGAGGCCCAGCTTGCTGACAAGGAGGTAAGTAGGAATCATACCGCCGCTGAAGAGCATTGTGATCACGAAGAAGACCACGTAGACCTTGCGGAAGCGAAGCTCATCCTTTGACAGCGGGTAGGCCGTCAGTACCATGAGTGCGAGGTTGAGCAGGGTGCCCAGAACGACGCGGAGGATGGATATGCCCATGGCTCTGAGGAACTTCCCGCCCTTCAGCACGTAATCGTAGGAGGCCAGGGTGAAGTCCACCGGGATGAAGCCGACCTTGCCGGCAGAGACCGCGGCATTGCTGCTGAAGGAGACTGCCAGAAGGTGAACGAAGGGAAGCACGCAGGTAATGCAGATGATCCCGAGAAAGATGACCAGAAAAAAGTCAAACGCAGTGTATCTCGTCTTTTTCATGTGTTCTGTCCTCCTTTCTCAGAAAATCCTGTACCCGGCAAGCCTGTCGGCCAGCACGTAGGAGACGGCGATCAGGATCGCGGATACGACGGACTTGAAGAGGCCGACCGCGGTACCGACGGAATACTGGGCCTGCTGGATACCCAGGCGGTAGACGTAGGTGTCGATGACGTCACCGGTCTCGTAGACGACCGGGCTGTAGAGGTTGTAGATCTGGTCGAAACCGGCGTTCAGGACATTTCCAAGGGACAGGATCAGCATGAGGATGATCGTGGGCATGAGGAGCGGCAGGGTGATCTTTGTGATCTTCACCCACCTGGAGGCTCCGTCGACGTCCGCCGACTCATAGAGAGCGGGATCCATGCCCGTCAGGGCTGCCAGATAGACGATGGTACCGTAGCCGAATCCCTTCCAGACGTCGGACCAGATCATGGTCCAGGGGAAGATCTTGGAGCTTCCCAGGAAGTTGATTGGTGCAAGGCCCAGAGAAGCCAGAATCGAGTTCACGGCGCCGTCCGTCGCCAGAATATCCATCAGGACGCCGGCCATGATGACCCAGGAGAGGAAGTTCGGGATATAGATCAGCGTCTGGTAGAAGCGGGTGATCTTGCTGGACTTCATTTCATTCAGCAGAAGCGCGATGGTCACGGGAACGACGATCCCCAGCGCCAGCTTCCAGATCGCGATGAACAGGGTGTTGGTGATCGTTCTCAGGAAGGTCGGCTGATTGAAAAGGTATTTGAAGTTGGCGAGACCTACCCAGGGCGAGGCAAAGCCCGCCCCGACGTTGTAGTTCTCAAATGCGATGATGAGTCCGTACATCGGAATGTAGCAGAAGATCAGGACGGCCAGGAAGCCGGGAAGCAGCATGAGATGATACTGCCACTGATTCTTCAGTTTCTCTTTTTTCTTCATCAGTATCCCCCTTTTCTGTCGGAAATGAAAACCTCACTCAGACAGAAGCCCATCACTTGCCGTAGGTCTCGTTGATCTCCTGGGTGGCCTGGTCGCCGCCGGCCGTCTTCCACTGCTGCACGATCTCGTCGAAGTAGTCGATATCCTTCTCGCCGACGATGATCTTGGTGAAGCCTTCGATCAGGATATCGTTGAGGGTGCTGCCGGAGGCCTGGAGGGTAGCTGTGGGAGCGCCCCACATGGCATCCTTCACATACTGGCCGTCGTCAAGATACTTCTTGGAAATGCCGTAGGCGGATCTATCATTGCCCTGCTGCAGCCAGTCGCCGACGCCGTTGACGTCCTGGGAGGTGTTCCAGGCCACGCAGCTGTTGAACTTGGAGACGTTCTTGCCCAGGTCAGCCGTATCGACTTCCTCGCCGGCCAGCCACTTGTCGACAGCGGCCTTGACCTGCACGTACTGGTTGTAGTCGGTCATGGGGTTGATGACTCTGGTCGGGAAGACGATGTTGGGATAGTTGTTATCATAGAGGGAGCAGATGAACTCGTGGGTCTCGCCGGCCTCAACGGCATCGTCCATCATGTAGGGGAAGAAGTTCACGATCTTCATGACGGCTTCCGGATTGACGCAGTTCTTGTTGATTACGACATAACCGTTGTTGTTGAAGGTCACGCTGCCCATGATCGGGGAGCCGGTCTCGCTGGGGATCTCATAGGGGTAGAAGATGGCTTCGGGGCCCTGGTTGGCGATCAGGTCCGGAACGGGATTGTAGCCGAACCACTGGGCGAAGAAGACGAGGCCGCATTCACCGTTGATCAGGCTCTGGAACATCTTGTCGTTGTCCATGGTGACGAAATCGCTCTTCAGGATGCCGTCCTTGTACCACTTGGCGTATTCAGCGACGGCTGTTTTCATTTCCGGCTGAATCGTGCCGTAGCCCAGTGTGCCGTCGGCCTGCTTGACCCAGATGCCGGGATGGGCGCCGTAAGCGAGGGCTGTGCGCATAAGGTTGTCAAGGTTCTGGTTCTCGGCGATGCCGTATCCGCCGTACTTCTCGGCAAAGGTCTTCGCGATGGTCAGGACGTCGTCCATGGTCTTGGGCTCGTCAAAGCCGCACTCCTGCATCCAGTCCTGGCGGATCCAGACGTACTGGAACTGGTCGATGGGGCCGTAGCTCATCTGCGGGATGCCGTAGAGGGAGCCGTCGAACTCGCCGGTCGCCCAGGTGTCCGCATTGTCCTTGCGGTAGCCCTTGAGGGTGTCGGAGGCATACTTTTCGAAGACTTCGTCCAGGTTCATGATCATTCCGGCAGCGTGGAGCTGTGTCAGCTGGGAGGAATTCACATGGAAGACATCGGGGAGATCGCCGTCGGCGATGGAGAGGTTGAGCTTGGTGGTGTAGTCGTTGCTGACCCAGACGTTCTGAAGGTCAATATTGAAGCGGTCCTTGTAGGCCTGATACCAGGGGTTGTGCTGATAGTCGTCATCTCCCTGAAAAGCGGTGCCGGAGTTTTCCTCTCCGACGACGGTGACGGTGACAGTTTCCTCATAGGGAGCCCAGATATCTTCGGGGGGCTCTACTCTTCCTGCGCCTGAAGAAGCACCGCTGCTTCCTGAGCCACCGCATGCCACAATACCAAGTCCCATAACAGCTGCTGTCAAAACAGCAAGGATTCTTTTTGCTTTCATTGTTCCCTCCTGAAAAATTAGCACAAATAACACCTTTGTCCTGTGCTCCGGCCGTGAGCACAGACACCCGGTGAATTAACCGGAATGTCGCGGAATTCAGGTCATTTTGAATCTCCGCCAGCGCTGTAGACATTATACCCTGATATGTCAAAATAACTGAATATCCTCCTTCTACATATAAAATGCCAATATTCGTACAAATAGGACACGTATATCCATATCAGCAGGTTTCTATCCATATTTAGGGGTTTTACGATCATTTTAAGGTGAAAAAGGGGGTGTTTCTGCGGGTTTTGGGAGGGGGGCGGCGGGGTTTTGGACGGGTGAGCCAGCGTCATTTTTCGGCGGTTTATGTCAAATTGTCTCCAAAAAAGTTGCGGGTGCCGGGCGCTCAGCGGGCACGGGATGCAGGGGATTGCCCGCTGTGGGTGGTCAGAGCAGCCTCGCGCCCCGGGCATCCGGAAATATGGATAAAAGCCCGGATCACGAGGAGGCTTTGCCTTCCGGACTTTTATCCATATTTCCATGGCCGGGCAGACGCAAAAAGGCATAAAAAGGCCGGGGATGATGGATGCGCCATCCCCGGTCTTTTGCAGCTGTTCTGTTCAGTTGGATTCCTCCTCCTGAATCTGAGGACCGTCCGCCTGAGGGGCGAGGTCTTTGGCTTCCGCCCCGGGGTCTTCTGCTTTCGGCCCAGATGCTTCGGCTTCCGGCTCGGGCTCTTCAGTTTCCTCCTCTTCCATCTCCGGAAGCGGCTCCAGCCGCCTGAAGACCGGGGCGTAGAGCGCCGCGCAGGCGTAGACGGCGGTGGAGAAGCCCAGGATCATCACGATCGGAATGAGCGGCCGGATGCCCCACGCGATGACAAAGGGGAGCGCCATGACCGCAAACATGGCCAGGGTCCTGGGGAAGGCGCCGATCGCGAGAATGATCGCATTTTTCAGCGTCGCGCCCAGCGTGTTCTCGAACCTGGCCTGCAGGGGAAATGCAAACAGTCCGATCACGAGAACTATCACCGCATCCGCCCGCAGAATGAAATGGACGAAAGCCGGGTACGTCACCTCGGTCCTGGGGATCAGCGCGATGTCCGCCCCCACGAGCAGGAGGATGAGCAGGATGAAGAGCCAGATCACGGTGGACTGGCGGAAATTCATGCGGAAGGACCGGAAGAAGTCTCTGATCATGTACCCCTCCTCGTCACGGACCATCCGCTGACACACAAAGTGCAGGGCCGTGAAGGCGGCGCCGGCCGTCACGACCGGGAGGCTGCATATAAGGAAGAGCAGGTTCAAAATAATCAGCTTCCCGACCCTGTCGAGGATTTTGATCAGCGGGCTGTCCAGGCTGAAAAAATGATTGGCTCCCATTTTTGGCATTTCCTTTTCCTTGTGAAACCGTCAATACAGCATTGATTATACTTACCCCCGGAACCACAATCAATGTGATTTCTGTCGCACAATATGCCCCAACGCCACCTGGAAAGAGGTGGAAAGAGGGACGGTTCTCAGTTCGTCCTCACCGTACGCGTACGGAGGGACGGTTCTCAGTTCGGCCCCGCCGTACGAAGAACCGTCCCTCGGTACGCTCACACCGTACGAAGAACCGTCCCCCGGTACGGCCCAGACGTACGGAGAACCGTCCCTCGTTACGGTCCCGGTCCTCGCCGGATATGTATTTTTGTGACCTTTCAGGTCCCGAATCCGCGAAAATCTCTGACATTTCTACATGTACACGGGCCCCGCCCGGTCCTATACTCATTTTACGCGGAGGAAAATGAACCCCGCGCCGGCTGTCTCACCAGCCCCCAAATTTCACTGCCCGGGAGGAAGTGTCATGAAAGATCTTACACACCTGAATATGGAAGTCCGCCGCCAGAGCGGCATCAGTGCAACCGTAACTGTCCCCGCAGGCCAGGGGACGCACGAAGAGAACGCAGTCCGCGCATCCTTCGAGGTGCGCACGGAGGGCGGCGTCCGGATCCTCTCCCTGAAGCTGGCGCTCATGCAGAAGGAGCACTGGATCCTCGACGGATTCGCGCAGAGCGCGCCGGTCCGCATTTACCTGCCGCTGAACCCGAAGCCCCTCAAAATGACGGCCCTCTACATGTTCTGCGACTGGTGGACCCGCCCCGCCTTCGTGGACCGCTTCGAAGATATCCCGCCCCGCACCCAGGTCATTCTTATTAATAATGAAAACACCTGCGCCTGCCTGGTCCCCATGGTCGGCAAGGACTGGAAGGCCGTGGCGAACGGCGGCACGGAGACGGAGGTCTGCCTTGAGCTCGGCTGCGGCATGGGCGGCCATGTGGTAATCGACGAGCCGGTCTGCATTTACAGTGAGGGAAATACCGTCGCGGAGGCGGTCCACACCGCCTTCACCTGGCTGGCCGCAGAGAAAGGCATCCCCATGCGGACCGGGAGGCGGCTGCCGGAGGTCTTCAAGAGCCTTGGGTGGTGCAGCTGGAACGCATTTTACACCGACGTGGACGAGACCGGCCTGAGGCAGAAGGCCGCGGAGTTCGCGGACAAG
>CACXEL010000435.1 GCA_902766655.1 uncultured Lachnospiraceae bacterium
CCTTCGATATCATTTCCATCGTGGGCGAGCTCAACGATGCCTTCGATATCGAAATCAACGCCGCCGACCTTCTTCCGGAGAATTTCAACTCTGCGGAGGCCATCTATGAGCTGGTCACCCGGCTTCAGAATGAATGATCCGAACCCTTGTGAGCGGTACGACCCGCCTGGATTGATCTGCCCGACCGCGGAGGCCGGCTGACCGGGCAAGCGGCTTTTCTGCCCGCTCCGGCACCTCGTCGCCTTTATGATGGATCGTATCTCCAGGCAAAGCACCGCATCCATATTCCGTCATATGCGACATGCCGAATAACACTTAGAGAGAGCTGTCACGACTCCCCGGGATGAGTACAGCTCTTTTGGTTGTCTTTGTTTTTATTTTCTGTAAGTGTGAACCATATGACAATTGGAATTCTGGGCGGAATGGGACCCAAGGCCACCATCTGCTGCATGGAACAGGTCCTTGCGATGACGAAAGCCGCCAAGGACCAGGAAAATATCCCCCTGCTTGTCTACAGCTGCCCGTCCATACCGGACAGGACGGCTTATATACTTGACCACAGCAAGGAGGATCCGAGGCCTGCCCTCATCGCCGGCGTCCGCGCGCTCAGCGCTCAGGGAGTCGGCTGTATAGGCATCGCCTGCGTTACATCCCACTATTTTTACAAGGATATTCAGGCATCTGTGGATACGCCCGTCATCAACATGGTCGACGAGACCGTCTCCTGCCTCGCCTTGAAGGGGTATCGGAAAATCGGACTCATGGCCACAAGGGGCACCCTGGCCACCGGCCTCTTCGACCGTGCCCTGAAAGACTCCGGTATGGACCCGGTGGTGCCCGGCGACGGCTGCCAGAAGCTGCTGATGGAAATCATCTACGATGACGTGAAGGCCGGCAGGCAGGCCGACATGGCCAAGTTCCGACTTGTCACGGAGGATCTCAGGGCACACGGGGCAGAGGTGATCGTGCTGGGGTGTACGGAGCTGTCCGTCATCAAACGCGAACACGCCCTTGGCGCCGGCTACCTGGACGCCCTGGAGTGTCTGAGCCGCCGTCTGGTCCTTTCCTCCGGTCATCCCCTCAGGGATGAATACAGAGATCTGCTGCAGACCGGACACCCTATGTCCGACAGCCCTGACCCGATGTACACTCTTCCTGAGCGCCGCCGCGTCCGACAGGACAAAAGCAAGACTTCAAAAAGGATAATATACCGATGAGAAGAAACATTCTGGAATACCTCGAAGAGACCGCCCCCAAATACCCGGACAAGGCGGCCTTCGCCAATGAAAACATGAGCATGACCTTCCGCGAGGTCCATGAGAGCGCCCGCAGGATCGGATCCGCCCTGACCAGGCGCGGTTACACCCGGGAGCCGGTCGTCATCCTGATGGCCAGACACCCCCACATGATCACCGCCTTCTGGGGCACCGTCTACAGCGGCTGCTTCTACGTGCCCATCGACGAGGAGATGCCCACCTTCCGGATCGGGCTTATTTTCGACAACCTGAAGCCCAGGGTCGTGATCTGCGACGAGAAGATGAGGGAGACCGCCGGCCAGTTCGGCGCCGGATGCGAAGTGCTCTCCTATGACAGCCTGGTGCAGGAGGAGGAAGACCCTGCCGCCCTGGCCGGGATCCGCAGGACTGCCATCGACACCGACCCCATCTACATCGTCTTTACCTCCGGTTCCACAGGCATCCCCAAAGGTGTAGTCGCCTGCCACCGGTCCGTCATCGACTATGTGGACCACCTGACGGAGGTGCTCGGCGTCGACGAGACCTCGGTCATGGGCTGCCAGTCACCGCTCTATTTTGACGCATGCCTGAAGGAGCTCTTCTCGACACTGAAGTGCGGCGCCACGACCTACCTGATTCCCAAACAGCTCTTCATGTTCCCCGTTAAGCTCGTGGAATTCCTGAATGAGCACAAAATTACCAACGTCTGCTGGGTCGTCTCCGCCCTGACCATGATCTCGGCCATGAACACCTTCAAGACGATCGTTCCCAGGTATCTGAAGACCGTCGCCTTCGGGAGCGAAGTCTTCCCCATCAAACAGTTCAACCGCTGGCGCGCCGCCCTCCCGGAGGCGACCTTCATCAACCTCTACGGACCCACCGAAGCGACCGGCATGAGCTGCTACTACGTGGTCGACCGCGACTTTGCCGAGGGGGAAGCCATTCCCATCGGCCGTCCTTTCGAAAATACGGACATTCTTCTCCTGAACGAGAAGAACGAGCCCGCCGCCCCCGGCGAACCCGGCGAGATGTGCGTCCGCGGCACGCCTCTGGCCCTCGGCTACTACAACAATGACGAGAAGACCCGGGAGGCCTTCGTCCAGAACCCCCTGAACCCCCACTATCCGGAGCTCATCTACCGGACCGGCGATATGGCCAAAGTGAACGAGCGCGGGGAGCTGGTCTTCATTTCCAGGAAGGACTACCAGATCAAGCACATGGGACACCGGATCGAGCTCGGCGAGATCGAGGCCCGCGTTGCCCTTGTGGAGGGTGTCTACACAGCCGCCTGCGTTTTTGACAGGAACAAGTCCAAAATTGTACTCTACTATACGGGCGAGGTGGACAAGGTCACGCTCCTTGGCGGTCTGAAGAGCCTTCTGCCCCGCTATATGCTGCCCAACAGGCTTGAAAAGCTGGATGTCATGCCGCTCACACCCAACGGCAAAATCGACAGAAAAGGCCTGACCCGACGCTGTGAGGAAGGCAGATGAGTGCAAATACAACGCAGCAAATAAGCGATACCCATAAAAAAGGACAGGGCTTCAAGTTCAGTCCTTTTTTATTCATCTACATACTTCTGGGCATTTTCCTGAGAGCCTATACGGTCCTGAATACGCCCGATCATGCTCCGGAGGCGGATGTGACAGCAGGGCGGGCAGCCCTGGAAGCGCAGGCTGCCAGGACGATCAGTGAGGTGGCCGGCCAAATCGAAGACATGGAGCAGGCCGAAGCGGAGGAGCGGGCCAGGGAGGCTGAAGAAATCGCCCGCGAGGAAGCCCGCCAACAGGCCATCGAGGAGGGACGGGGGCTCGAGGAAGACCTCTACAACACCATGAAGGTCCGGGACGCGGACGAGCTTCGCAAGACGCTGGTGGACAACAACGCCTACTGTCTGGGCGACTCCATGGTGGAGGGTCTCCACGACGGCGCCTTCGTGAACGACTCCAGCCTTCTCTATCACCGCGGGGGATCCGTGCTCAACTCCGCTGAGCTCTTCTACACCGCCATCGACCTCCGCCCCTCCATCCTCTTTATCACCTTTGGCGTCAACGAGCCCAGCACCTACAGGGGAGACATACAGGCCTTCAAAGACCGCTACGAGGAGCTCCTGAATCTCCTCAAGGACAATCTGCCGGACTGCCGGATCTACATCCATAAAATGTATCCCCTGCAGATGGACGTGGTCGAGCAGGAAGACCACAATCTCTACATTTATTTCGACCAGTACAACCAGGCCATCGAGGAGGTGGCGGAGGAGTGCGGGGTCGGTCTCATCGACCACACCACCCTGATCGCCGGCCACGATGAGCTCTATTGGAAGGACGGGCAGCACCCTGTCAGCAAGGTATACGTCTGGTTCCTCTCGCATGACTGTTATGTGGCAGGCATTTGACCTGTCTCTGCCCAGGAGACCGCAATGAACGGACACGCATCCCAAGTGGACCAAATTGAAAAAGCACCGGAAAAACCTTCCAGGGCCAGCTTCTCCCGGTCCTGGCTGGTTTTAGAGCTGGTCACCCTCGCTCTGACCGGCCTTTTTCTGTACTCATTTCTCATCCGGCAGCAATACCGCGACGTCCCCATGGAGACCATCATCAGCGCCGTCTCGGAAGGCGAAGGCCTCACCGCTATGATAAATGAAGACCGAGCCGGCCTCCGCCGCTGCTACGGTCTGGACGCCGGCGCCACCGAAGGCTTCTACTTCTGCCGGTCCTCCTCCAACATGGAGGCCGACGAGCTTCTCATTGTGAAAGCGGCTGATGAAGCCGCCGCCAAAGCCCTCGTTCCCGCCGCCCAGGCCCGCCTGGACGCCCTTCACGAGAGCTTTGACCACTACGGTGTGAGCGAGGTGTCGAAGCGCAACAAGGCCATCCTGGCGGTCCGCGGGCAATATCTCTTCTTTGCGGTGTCCGACAGCGCGGGCGACTGGGAGGCCCGTTTCCTCAGGGAGGTGGCCGAATGAGCTTCTCGACGCTTGTCTTTGTTTACATCTTCCTGCCCCTCTTCCTGATTCTCTACACGCTGGTGAAACCGGGGAGGCGGATCCTTCTCTTCCTCTTCTCCCTTGTCTTCTACGCCTGGGGAGAACCGGTCTATGTGATCCTCCTCCTGCTCCTTACAGCCTTCAACTATTTCTCCGCCCTGGATCTGGCGGGCCTTGCTTCCGCCGGGCGTTCCACGCGCGGGGCTCTGATCCTGAACGTCGCGGGCAACCTGACAGTCCTGGCCTTTTTCAAATACGTCCCCTGGATCGTCGGACTCCTGAATACCGGGTTCGGTCTTGGCATTCCGGTGCCGGAGCTCTCCCTCCCGGTGGGTCTGTCCTTCATCGTCTTCCGGGCCATGGGGTACATTTTCGACGTCAGGGCGGGGAAAATAAAGCCCGAGTATGATTTCCTGACCTTCGCCCTCTTCCTGGCCATGTTCCCGACTCTCAGCATGGGTCCCATCGACCGCTACGGAGATGTCTGCCGTGCTCTGCGGCGCCCCCGCCCTACCTTCCGCAAAATGACTGCCGGCGCCTCCCTCTTCCTGAAGGGTCTGGCCAAAAAGGTCCTCCTGGCGGACACCATCGTCCTCCTCTATCAGACCATGAAGGCCTCCGAAGGAAATGCCACCGTGCTCATGACATGGCTGGGCATGCTGGCCTTCTCCTTCCAGCTCTACTTTGACTTTTCGGGCTATTCGGATATGGCCCGGGGGCTCGGCGGCATGCTGGGCATACCGGTCAGTGTGAACTTTGACTACCCCTACACCGCCGTCTCCATCACGGACTTCTGGCGGCGCTGGCACATCTCCCTGTCCGCCTGGTTCAGGGATTACGTCTATATTCCCCTCGGAGGCAGCCGGGTGGCGCCGGCGAGGCATATCCTGAACCTCCTGATCGTATGGATGCTGACGGGAATCTGGCACGGCGCCTCCTTCTCCTTCATCCTCTGGGGGCTCTACTACGGCATCCTCCTCATTGCGGAGAAGTACCTGATCGGGGAGCGGGCCGCAGTCTTTCCGGCTGTCCTGCGCCGCCTCGTCACCTTCGTCATCGTGCTTGTCGGCTGGACCTTCTTCCAGGGCGGCTCCCTCCCCCAGACCCTGGCGGAAATCAAGGCCCTCTTCGGATTCGCCGCAGCCGGCTTTACGGACAGCGCCTCCCTCTACGCCCTTCGCACCAATCTCGCACCGCTCATCGCCTGTGCCGTCTTCGCGACCCCTGTGCCCGACAAACTCTTTACGCGTCTTGAAAAAGAGAGCCCGGCCCTGGCCTCGCTGATTCTCTTTCTGATTTTCGTGCTGTCAACGGCTTTCATGGTCTATAACACCTTCCAGCCATTTCTCTACGCGCAGTTCTGACGGAGCCGTCTATGAAAAAAAAGCTTGACCCTTACTCCGTGGCCGTGAGCCTCATGGCTCTCCTTTTCATACTGGCCATGGGCATCCTCTTCATCATCATACCTGACCGGAGCTTCTCGGAGACCGAGAACCGAACGCTGGCCGGCGCTCCATCCATAAGCCTGAAGGGGCTGAGCTCCGGAGACTTTGCCCGGGATTTCGAGACCTATCTTGCGGATCAGTTCCCGGGCAGGGACCTCCTGGTAAAGCTCAGGACTGCCACGGACCTGGTCGCGGGCAGGAGTGAGATTGGAGGCGTCTACGCCGCCCGGGATGCCTACCTGATTGAGGATGTCAATATCCCTTCCCCTGAAGCCATGAGCGGCCTCAGCGATGGCTTCTCAGCCCTCAAAGCGGCCTTTCCGGACCTGAACTACTACTTCCTGCTGGCGCCCACGGCGGCCACAGTGCACCGCGATCTCCTTCCGGTCGACGCCCCCTGCGCCGATGAGAGCGCGCTGATGGACCAGTACTTCTCCATGGCCGTGACAGCGGGCTTCACTCCTGTGGACGTCCGCGAGACTCTGCTGGCCCACCCGGACAGCTACCTCTACTACCGGACCGACCACCACTGGACTACGGAAAGCGCCTGGCTCAGCTACCGGATCTTTGCAGAAAAGGCCGGCTTCGACCCGGACGCTGTCGCCTATGAGCCCCTGGCCATCTCCGACACCTTCAACGGCACCCTGGCCGCCGCCAGTGGCCTTGAAGGGAATGTCCGCGACGTCATCACAGCCTACTTTCCTGTGGATGAGAGCCAGCCTGCTGCCAACTACCTGGTGGAGTACGTCTCCGAAAAGCAGCGCGTGACCTCCTTCTACGATCCGGACCGCCTGGAGACGAGGGACCAGTACGCGGTCTTCTTCAGCGGCAATCATTCCCTGGTCCGCATACTCTCCACCTGCCCCGAGGACCGACGGCTCCTGGTCGTCAAGGACAGCTACGCCAACTGCTTCCTGCCCTTCCTGGCCCAGCACTACCGCCGGATCGACGTGGTGGATCCACGTTACTTCTACGACGACCTGGCAACGCTGATCAAGGTCGACGAGCCTCAGGACGTCCTCTTCCTCTACAATGCGAACACCCTCTTCGCGGATACGGCCCTGGCGGGGCTCCTGGGGCAGATCGGGTGAAGCGCCTCCCGGAAGGCGCCTCCTCAGCGGTTCTCTCGAATCTTCGTGGAAACGGCGAGCCTGAAATACACCTCCATCTTATGAACAGAAAGGAGAAACAACCTCATGCAGCACTTTAACATAGCGGTCATCGCCGGCGATGGCATCGGCCCCGAAGTCATTGGTGAGGCCGTCAAGGTCCTCAGGGCCATCGCGGAAAAGGACGGGCGGTTCTCATTTTCCTTCACAGACTTTCCCTGGGGCTGCGAGTACTACTTACGGACCGGGGAAATGATGCCCGCGGACGGTCTCGACACCCTGCGGGGCTTTGACGCCATCCTGCTGGGCGCCGTCGGCTACCCGGGGGTGCCGGATCACATCTCGCTGAGAGACCTCCTGCTTGAAATCCGCCACGGTTTTGACCAGTACGTCAACCTTCGGCCGGTAAAGCTCCTCAAAGGCGCTCCCTGCCCCCTCAAGGGAAGGACCGGCGAGGACATCAATATGACCTTTATCCGCGAGAACAGCGAGGGTGAGTATGCAGGCAGCGGTGCCTGGCTCTACAAGGACTCACCGGAGGAAGTCGTCATTCAGAACGGAGTTTTCTCCCGCAAGGGCTGCGAGAGGGTCATTCGCTACGCCTACGAGCTGGCAAGGAAGGAAAGCCGGACCCTGACCAGCATCAGCAAGGGTAACGCCCTCAACTACTCTATGGTCTTCTGGGACCAGATCTTCGCCGAGGTGGGCAGAGACTACCCGGAGGTGGAGACCCACTCTCTTCTCGTGGACGCGGCCTCCATGTTTATGGTGACCGATCCCAAACGGTTCCAGGTGGTGGTGACCTCCAACCTCTTCGGTGACATTCTGACTGATCTGGGCGCGGCCATCTCGGGCGGCATGGGACTCGCGGCCGGCGCCAACCTGAATCCGGAGAAGAAATTCCCCTCCATGTTCGAGCCCATCCACGGTTCCGCCCCGGACATCGCCGGGCGGGGAATCGCCAATCCGCTGGCCTCCATCTGGACGGCCGGGCAGATGCTCTCATTTTTCGGCTATCCCGAATGGGAAGAGCGGATCGTAGCCGGCATCGAGACCTTACTGACGGAGAAGACGGCGCTGACCCCGGACCTTGGCGGGCACGCCTCCACCTCGGACTGTGGTGACGCCATGGCCGCCATCCTGACACGCTGTGCGCCAAAAAGAAAAAAGTTTCCCGGCTGTTCACAATATCCTTGAAATGTGTTCAAAGAACGGTCACATTTGAACGGTAATATATGACACATCAGAGAGAGGAACACTCAGAATCTGATATGACCGTTGCTGATTATTTTTTCTTTTTCATTGCTCCGTCGGGATGACGGATTTCCTTCCTTTTTGAAAGACAGGCCGCCCGCCATCCGGGCGGCTTTTCTTTTTTGCGACTAACTTGACCCGTAAAAGAGACGCTGTTATAATCTATGGGCAAACTTTCCACAGCCTGACAGGCTCTGTTGAACAACTATCCTAAAAGAGAGACTCCCGTGAAAAATCCGACAAGTACCGGTTCCGATATCAGAAAAATCTTATTCTCCAATACAGGCATCTACGCGCGCATCCGCACAGGAATCGAGCTCGCCCTGCTGATCGCACTCGGCGGCGCAGCTTTCCTGTGCAGGGGAGCCCTGGCGGAGAGTGCAG
>CACXEL010000436.1 GCA_902766655.1 uncultured Lachnospiraceae bacterium
CCATCTGTCCCGGAGCCCCCTTGGTCAGGCGCTTCTCGACGCAGGTCCTGAGGGAGATGGCATCGTAGATGTCCTCCTCGAAGGCCTCGCACTCGCTCTTCCAGTCCTCGAGCGGCAGCTCGTCCATCTGAATATTCCTGGAAATGCAGACCAGGACCAGTCTCCCGATGATGGAGTGGGCGTCGCGGAAGGGCACGCCCTTCCGGACCAGGTAGTCCGCCGCGTCCGTAGCATTCATGTAGCCGCCGCGGGCGCTCTCCGCCATCCGTTCCCTGTTGAAGCGGCTTGTGTGGAGCATGCCTTCCATGAGATGGATGCCGCTTTTTACGGTGTCGATGGCGTCGAAGGTCATCTCCTTGTCCTCCTGCATATCCTTGTCGTAGGCAAGAGGAATGCCCTTCATGACCGTCAGCATGGTGGTCAGGGCCCCGTAGACCCGGCCGGTCTTGCCGCGGAGGAGCTCGGCGATGTCAGGATTTTTCTTCTGCGGCATGATGCTGGAGCCCGTGGCGTAGGTGTCGTCCAGCTCGATGAAGCGGTAGTCGTTGGAGTTCCAGATAATGATCTCCTCGGACAGGCGGGAGAGGTGCATCTGGATGGTCGCGAGGGCCGCGAGCAGCTCGATCACGTAGTCCCTGTCGGAGACGCCGTCCATGGAGTTGGCGCAGGGGCGGTCAAAACCGAGGAGCGCGGCGCTGTAAGCGCGGTCCAGCGGGTAGGTGGTGCCGGCCAGGGCTCCGCTACCCAGGGGGCAGACGTTCATGCGGGTGCGCAGGGAAAGCAGATGCTCCTGGTCCCTGCGGAACATCTCGAAATAGGCTCCCAGATGGTGGGCCAGAGTTACCGGCTGTGCCTTCTGGAGGTGGGTAAAGCCGGGCATGTAGGTTTCCTTGTGCTCCTCCATGAGGGCCACCAGCTCCCTGAGGAAGCTCTGGAGCAGCTGGCAGAGCTCGTCGATCTCGTCGCGGACGTAGAGCCTCATGTCCAGGGCCACCTGGTCGTTGCGGCTCCTGCCGGTATGAAGCTTCTTGCCCGTATCGCCGATCCTTTGAATGAGCTCGGCTTCCACGAAGGAGTGGATGTCCTCGCATGTCATGTCGATGGCCGTCCGGCCGGCCAGGACGTCTGCTTCTATGGCGTCAAGCCCCGCCAGGATCCGGTCCCGCTCCTCCTCCGTGAGGATGCCCTGCTTGGCCAGCATGGTCACATGAGCCCGGCTGCCCCTGACGTCCTGCCGGAAGAATTTCTGGTCGAAGCCGATGGACTGGTTGAAGTTGTAAACGAGCTGGTCCGTCTCCCTGGTGAAACGGCCTCCCCAAAGCTGTGCCATGTGTCTTACCTCTCTTGTCTGTCTTTATCTCCCCCCGCTTTGCCGGGGATCGTCAAATCTCTTCTTTTGGAAAATACACACCCGCAGTAGTCCTGCCGGTAAAGATCGTACTCGCGGCTCAGCTCGATGGACCGCTGGTACCCGCCCTTTTTCTTGAAGTCCGACGGAAGCCAGCGCGTGCCGGTCTCCTCCGCCACCCTGAAGCCGATCTCATTCAGCTTTTGGGCGTTCTTGAGGGGCGAGATTGTGAGCGTCGTGGTGAAGTAATCAAAGCCGCCGCGGCGGGCCACGTCTGCAGCCTCCCGGATCCGGAGCTCATAGCAACGGAAGCACCGCTCTCCCCCCTCCGGGCAGTCCTCATAGCCCCTGGCCATCTCGAAGAATTCCGCCGGGTCGTAGCGGCCTTCCACGAAGTTGATTTTGTGAAGGTGGGGCTGCTCTTCGATCAGGCGCCTGATCTCTTCGATTCGCTTTCGGTATTCATTTCTCTCTGTGATGTTGGGATTGTAGAAGAAGTCCGTGATGGAAAAATACTGCGCGAGGTACTCGAAGCAGTAGCTGCTGCAGGGGGCGCAGCAGCTGTGAAGCAGCAGCGTCGGCACATGGCCGGCCGCACTCTCCCGCTCAATGATCCTGTCCAGCTCCTTCTGATAGTTTACGTTCATCTGTGACCTCTTGTCAGGCAAGGTCCGCGAAGCCCTGCGCGGCAGTCCGGCTTCCGCATCCTCGCCTTGTATCAACACATTATACGAAATGCGTTTTTTGATTGCAAGTTCCCGCTCCCATCCTTATAATATAAATTCATATGGATTTTACCGCTTTACATCAGCAAAATGACGAAAGGAAAATGAAGCCACCATGAATTATGTCGAAAGAGCCAGAGAAATCTTCTGCCATGACGTTTACGCCACCGGCACCACGGGAATCGTCATCGAGGAGGTGGAAGCCGGCAGGTCCCTCGTCTCACTGAACGTAGACGAAAGACATTTGAATGCCTCCGGCTCCGTGATGGGCGGGGTCTACTATACCATGGCTGATTTCGCCTTCGCCGTCGCCGCCAATTTTGACCGGCCGCTCACGGTGACGTTGACAGGCAGCGTCAGCTATCTTTCGGCCGCCCGGGGAAAAAAGCTCGTGGCGGAGGCCAGGTGCATCAAGGAGGGCAGGTCCGCCGCCTTCTATGAGGTGAATGTGACGGACGATCTCGGAACAGCCGTCGCGCGCGTATCCCTCACAGGACACCGCCGGAAGCCCCGGTTCGAGCCTTCCGACCCGGCAGCCGACGGCCACGACCCATACCGGGAAATCGCCGGAGCCTTCTGACAGGAAAAGACGGTCCTTTTTTCTCAATCATGCTTTTGAGAAAAAGGACCGTCTTTTCCTGTCAGATGCCTCTCCGGATCAAAGTCCGTAGAGCTCTTCCATCCTCTCGATGGCCTGGTCAAATACCGCCATGGCGTCATCCACCGGCTTTCCGGTGGACATGTCCACACCGGCGAGCCTGAGCAGAGTCACCGGATCCCTGGTGCAGCCGCTCTTGAGGAAGGTCAGATACCTGTCGACCATAGGCTGCCCCTCCTCAAGGATCCTGTGCGCGATGGCCACGGATGCCGCGAAGCTGGTGGCGTACTGGTAAACATAGAAATTGTAGTAGAAGTGCGGGATCCGGCACCACTCATAGGCGATCCTGTCATCGGAAATCATATCCGGCCCGAAGTAGGCCTTGTTGAGCGCCAGGTAAGTCTCGCACAGGGTCTCCGCGGTCAACGGCGTACCAGCTTCGGCCATGGCGTTGGTCTCCCGCTCGAATTCCTCGAACATGGTCTGGCGGAACAAGGTCCCCTTGAAGCTCTCGAGATAGTGGTTGATGAGGAAAGCCTTCTCCGCCTTGGTCTCCGCCTTCCTCAGCATATGCTCCAGCAGGAGGATCTCGTTGGTCGTGGAGGCGACCTCGGCCACAAAAATCTTGTAGTCGGCGTTCAGGAAGCTCTGGTTCTTCGAGGAATACCAGGTATGCATGGAGTGACCCATCTCATGGATGAGGATGAAAGCGTCGTCCACCCGGTCGGTCCAGTTGAGGAGCATGTAGGGATGGACCGCATAGACGCCTGAGGAGTAGGCGCCGCCGCGCTTGCCTTCATTTTCCACCACGTCGATCCAGCGGTTCTCAAAGGCCTCCCGGACGACGCCGACGTACTCTTCGCCCAGGGGCTTCAGAGCCTCGAGCACAAGTTCTTTCGCCTCCTCGTAGGACATCTTCGCGGAATAGTCGCTCACGATGGGCACATATACGTCATACATGTGAAGCTCGTCGACACCCAGGAGCTTTTTCCTGAGATTGACGTAGCGGTGCATGACGGACATGTTGCGGTGGACACTTTCAATCAGGTTATCGCAGACGTCCACCTTCACGTCGCTCATATCGACGGCAGCCGCGAAGGTATTGGGGTACTTTCTGGCCCTGGCAAAGAAGATCTGCTGGCGGACCTGGCCGTCGTAGAGGGCTGCCCAGGTATTGACGAAATCCGCGTACCTGTCATAGAACTTTTCAAATGAGACCCTTCTGAATTCCCTGTCCTCCGACATCTGCGTCGCCACGAACCTGCCGTTGGACAGCTGGAACTCCCCGTCAGGCCCATCTACCTTGGGGAATTTGAGGTCCGCATCGACCAGCACGGAGAAGGCGTTGTAGGGCGCCATGGCCATCTCGCCCGCCGAGGCCAGCAGCTTTTCCATGTCCGGACTCAGCGAATGCTCACGCTGGCGGAGGATCTCACGGATGGTGACCTCGTAAAAAGCAAGTCCCGGCTCCTCCTCATAGAAGGCGGAAAGGGTCTCTTCTGAGATCGTGAGGATCTCCGGCTCCAGGAAAGCCATCTTCTCGGAGGCTGCCACCTCCAGGCTGACGACCTTCTGATATCTGGCCTGGCCTTCGGGAGAAGCGGTATCCTCGTCCCGCTTCATGTTGGCATAGCTGCTCAGGCTGTAGAGTGTCTCCCGGCAGGCAGCGTAAAGGTCCAGCGCTTCTTTCAAGGCGGCTCCGCTCTCCGCAAGCTTCCCTTCCATCGCCGCCGTCTGATCGGCCAGGCCGGCCGCTTTGGCCATGTCCGCCTCGAAGGCTGCCTCATCCGCATAGATGTCTGTGAGGCGCCAGGTGAGCTCCTCGGGGACTTCATTTCTCTTGGGTAATCTGTTCATACTCTCGTCTCCTTGTTAATGTATTGCCATACCATCATAACAGAAAATGAGAATCAGGGAGGGTCCTTTTTTCTCCTTTTTCCGAATTCTTCGAAAAAGGAGAAAAAAGGACCCTCCCTGATTCTCATTTTC
>CACXEL010000437.1 GCA_902766655.1 uncultured Lachnospiraceae bacterium
AAAGAGGGAGGGCCCTTTTTCCCGAATTGGGAAAAAGGGCCCTCCCTCTTTCAATTCTTCACTAAAATTCAATTTTTTTCTATTAATGAGATTCGCGGTCTTTCAAAGGTCGAATGGATTGTGGTATTATTGGAAAGTACTATGCGATGCATCGCCCATATAAAGGAGAAGGATGCTTATGAATATCAGAGAAGAAGCCCGCAGGATGAAGCTCGTCTCTCCCCTCCTGGCCGCCACCACGGCGGAGGAGAGGAATGCAGCCCTTGCCTCCATCGCCGCGGGGCTCAGGCAGAGAAGTGCCGATATATTTGCAGCCAACAAGAAGGACCTGGCGCGGGCGGAGGAGAGCGGAATATCCGCCGCCGTCATGAAGCGCCTCAAGTTCGACGAGGGTAAGCTCGCCTCGGTGCTCGAGGGCATCGACCAGCTCATTTCCCTTCCGGACCCCATCGGCACGGTCCAGATCGCCCGTGACCTTGACGAGGGGCTGACCCTCTATCGGACCAGCTGTCCCATCGGCGTCATCGGCGTGATCTTTGAAGCCAGGCCCGATGCCCTGGTCCAGATTTCCACCCTCTGCTTAAAGAGCGGCAACTGCGCCATTTTGAAGGGCGGCAAGGAGACCGCGGAGACCAACCGCGCCCTCTTCCGCGTGATCTACGAGAGCGCCGTCGCTTCCGGACTGCCCGAGGGCATCCTTCTGCAGGCCGAGCTCCACAACGAGATCGACGAGCTGCTGAGGTGCGACAAGGACGTGGACCTGCTGATCCCCAGGGGCTCCAACGCCTTCGTCCGCTACATCATGGACAACACGAAGATTCCGGTCATGGGCCATGCGGACGGTGTCTGCCACATTTTCGCCGACAGAGATGTCTCTATGGTGAAGGCTCTTCCGGTCATCGTGGACGCCAAGACCCAGTACACGGCGGCCTGCAATGCAGCGGAGACGCTGCTCGTCGACCGGTCCATCGCCGGTACCTTCCTGCCGGCGGCCTGCAAGGCCCTCACGGACGCCGGGGTCAGGCTCCGCGGCACCGCCGAGGCGGCGGCCATCTATCCCATGGAGATCATGGGCGACGATGAGTTCGGGACCGAGTACCTGGACCTCGTCATGTCCGTAAAGCTTGTGGCGGACGTCCGGGAGGCGGTGGACCATATCAACCGCTTCGGCTCCCACCACACCGACGCCATCCTCACGGAAAATGAAGCCACCGCCGACTATTTCTGCCGCATGGTCGACTCCGCCGGCGTCTACGTCAATGCTTCCACCCGCTTCGCCGACGGTTTCAGATACGGCTTCGGGGCAGAGGTCGGCATTTCCACGGGCAAGATCCACGCCCGCGGACCGGTGGGGCTGGAGGGTCTCATGACCTACAAGTATCGCATCAACGGGAACGGGCATATCGTCGGGGACTACGCGACGGGGAAGAAGAGTTTCCATTTTAAAGATCTTAAGTAAACAGCCGGATGCCGCAGAAGGGGCGGCGATCCGGGGAGAAACATCAATAAGAGGAGAAGGGGAGACTACGCATGAAAAGAAAAATCATTTCAGTCCTGATGGCCGCGCTGCTGGCTTTCTCGGCAGCAGGCTGCGGCAGCACCGGGGGAAGCTCCGCGGGGGCAGAGCAGGGCAAGGATGCAACGCCTGCGCTTACCCAGGCGGCTGAGCCGGAGAAAAAAGATGAGGAGGGCAGTACGGCCGGCAATGCCGTGACGCCCGAGGCCGGAAAAGAGGAGACAGGCACGACGGAGCCTGAGAAGACGGCCGTCACGGAGGATGCGGATGCTGAGGCGGCCGTGTCTCCGGAGCCATCTCCCGAAGCGGAAGGTGATCCTGCCGCTGCCGGGCAGGCGGAGGCTGCGCCCCGGTCCGCCATTCCGGAGGAACTGACGCTCGCAAGCCCGATTTACCCGGTGAGCGTTCCCTGCCCCAATGAAGAGGATTATTACGGGGAGGATTCCGCCTTCGACGAGGAAGCCTACGAAGCCGCCAGGGATGCGTGGATGGAAGCTGTGATGAAAAAGCAGGAAGAGGTCGACGGTCTGGACCGGTCCGGCGTGTTCGCATTTACCTCACAGCTGGTCCCGGAGGTCCTTGGGGGAATCGGTGAGAAGAACGCAGCCGTTTCGCCGGTCAACATTTATATGGCCATGGCCATGCTGGCTGAGATCAGCGGCGGCGCCACACGCGATCAGGTCCTGGAGGTCCTGGGCGAGGAGTCCATCGAATCGCTCCGGGAAAATGTATCCAAGCTCTGGCTCGCCGCCTACAACGACGATGCCACAGGAACTACGATCCTGGGAGATGCCGTCTGGCTCCGGAATGACTCCGTCTACAAGGAGGAGGCCCTGCAGCAGCTGGCAGACTCCTATTACGCATCGGCATACGAAGGAAAAATGGGTGACGAGGCCTACAACGAAGCACTCCGCACCTGGATCAACGAACAGACACACAATCTTCTGACCGAGCAGAGCTCCGGTCTCAGCTTCGCGCCGGAGACGGTGCTGGCGCTCACCTCCTCCATCTATTTCAAGGGCGGGTGGAGCTATGAGTTCTCGAAGAGCAATACCCAGACAGACGTCTTCCACGCGCCCGAGGGCGACGTGGAGGTCCCCTACATGAAGCAGACCGACGACCAGACCTACTATAAGGGCGACAAGTTCGGCGCCATCTGCAAGGCCTTCAACAGGGGCGCCATGTATTTCATCCTGCCGGATGAAGGCGTCACGCCGGCGGACGTCATTGCGGACGGCCAGTACATGGAGCTCTTTACGGATGTGGAGACCATACCCAACCAGTTCCTCACCATCCACGTCTCCGTACCCCGGTTCGACATCGCGTCCGACCTGGAGCTTTCCAGGAATCTCCGGAATCTTGGCGCCGGCCTGGTCTTCGACGCGGCGCTCTCGGATTTCACCTCCATCACCAACGACCCGCTTTTCGTGTCCGCGGTCAAGCATGCCGCCAGGGTCAAGATCGATGAGGAGGGCTGCGAGGCGGCTGCCTACACGGCCATCATGATGGAGACCACGGCTTTTGTGGAGGAGATGGATGAGATGGATTTCGTCTGTGACAGGCCGTTCATCTTTGTCATCACCGGGGACTGGAACCTGCCGCTCTTTGTCGGTGTGATCAACAACCCCAACGCATAAGAAACGATCATGGCCATATTTGGTGTCTTCAGAGCAACAAAATATGGCCATTTTTCGCGGATACAGAAAAAACAGGCCTGCGGCCGGCTTATGCGCCGCCTCTGCCCTCAGACGGCGGGACAGCTGAGAGCGGAGTACCTGCGTCCATGCAGGGAAAATGAAGACCTGCCACCTATGTGTTTGAAAAGGAGGAAGCTGCTGTGGAAGAGAAGAGAAGTCTGTCCGGCCGGGAGAAGGTATCCTACGGTCTGGGCGCCGTCGGCAAGGATATGGTCTATATGCTGTCAGCCAGCTATGTCCTGTACTATTTCCAGGATATTCTGGGCGTGAGTGCGGTGGCCATGGGTGTGATCCTCATGGGGGCCCGCGTCTTTGACGCCTTCAACGACCCCATCATGGGCGTCATCGTCGCAAAAACGAAGACCAGGTGGGGCAAGTTCCGCCCCTGGCTCCTCATCGGAACACTGACCAACGCGGTGGTCCTCTATATCATGTTCGCAGCCCCGCCCAGCCTGGACGGCGGCGGTATGGTGGCCTACGCGGCGGTGACCTACATCCTCTGGGGCGTCACCTACACCATGATGGATATCCCCTACTGGTCCATGATCCCGGCCTTCACCCAGGGCGGCAAGGAGCGCGAGGGACTGACCACCCTGGCCAGGTCCTGCGCGGGCGTCGGTTCCGCCATCATCACCATCATCACCATGATCTGTGTCCAGAACCTGGGCCGTATGGTCGGCGGCTCCTCCGCCACCGCCCGGGAGGTCGAGAGGCTGGGCTTCAAGTACTTTACCCTCGCGGTCGCGGTCCTGTTCGTCATTTTCATCGCCCTGACCTGCATCAACATCAAGGAGAAGTCCACGGTCGACATGCAGACAGTCTCCATCGGGGACATGTTCAAGGCCCTGATCCAGAACGACCAGACCGTGGCGGTCGTGGTGGCTATTGTTCTCATCAACACCGCCATGTACATCACCTCCAACCTGGTCATCTACTTCTTCAAGTATGACTTCGGCGGGACGGGGTGGTACAACAGCTACACCCTCTTCAACATTTTCGGAGGCGGCATCCAGATCCTCTCCATGATGCTTTTCTACCAGCTCCTCCGCCGCTGGTTCACCAGCCTGAAGATCTTCTTCATCTGCCTGGGCATGGAGATGGCCGGCTACGCAGTCCTGCTGATTCTGGCCTTCACCAACATGTCCAACGTCTTCCTGCTCTTCATCCCCGGCTTCTTCATCTTCGCGGCCAGCGGTATGCTGAACGTCATCACCACCGTCTTCCTGGCCAACACAGTGGATTACGGCGAGCTCAAGAACAACCGGCGCGACGAGAGCGTCGTCTTCTCCATGCAGACCTTCGTGGTCAAGCTGGCCAGCGGCGTGGCAGCCTTCATCGCCACCATCGCCCTGACCGTCTTCTCGCTCTCGAGCGAAGCCACCACCGAGGCTGAGCAGACCATGGACTTCTCCGCCGCCGTTCCTGCCGCGTCCAAGGCAGGACTCCGGATGACCATGACGATTCTGCCCATCATCGGCCTCTGCGCCGCCTTCTTCTGGTTCAAGAAGCGTTACATCCTGACGGACGAGAGGGTCGAGGAAATCGCGAAGGAAGTCCGCGCAAGGAGAGAACAAGGCTAAGAAGCCGGAAAACGAAACTACGACAGAAAAGGACGTGCCTCCTGTCTCAAAATCGAAGATTTTGAGACAGGAGGCACGTCCTTTTCTCATGGCCCATGTGATTACGGAAGCAGGGTGACCTCGAGCCGGACCGGGTTGTGGTCAGAGTAGGTGAAGCCGTCATCGATGTTCTCGATGCGCTCGACCTTGAGGTTGTCGGAGACGATGAAGCCGTCGATGATGTAGAGCTGGGTGTCGGCTGTAAGCGGTGCGTTCAGTGAGCGGCATGTGGCACAGTTGTCGGCTGCCACGAAGGAGAAGCCGTCGGGCAGGTCTGCGCTCGATAAGGAGCCGGGCGCCCACAGGGACGGGTCCTTGATGGAGATCTCCTTCACAATGTCGAAGGTCTGGTTGAAGTCTCCGCCGGCGATGACATAGTTGCCCTTGGCGTACTCTTCCGCCAGCTTCTCCGCCAGCTTTTTCGTCTGGGCGATCTTGCCCTCCCCGCTGTCGTAGGCCTCCAGGTGGAGGTTGATGATGATCAGCTCTTTTTCACTGTCCTTAAGGGGTATCCTGGACTCCAGGAGGCAGCGTTTCAGGTTCACGGTCCGGACCGGCCACTTGAAGGGGCAGGGAAGGGAAATGCGGGTGGCGTCGGAGACGTCATAGCGGCTCAGGGTGACCAGGCCGCCCTCCACCTTGCCGATGGGCGGGATGGGGTAGGGCGTGAAGAAGGACTTGAAATTGCAGGCGAAGTCGCCGGTCAGCTGGGTGACCTTCTCGAAATACTCCTTCTCGTCGACGTGGTAGGACCGGTCGGAATTGATGTCGGTCTCCTGTAGCAGGTAAATGTCCGCATTTTCATTGGTCAGCCGCCCGGCCATACCCTGGAGGTTGTCCCAGACCAGGTCGACGCTGTCAGGCCTTACCGTCTTCCCGCCGTCCATGAAGAAGTCCTCGGTGGCGGAGAGGCAGCCGTAACCGATGTTCCAGGAGAGCAGACGGACGCTGTCGCCCTCGGCGAGCGTTGCCTTCGCATCCCTGTGGGAGGTGGTGATATCGTCGGGCCTGTACTCGAGCAGGGTCAGGAGGACGAGGACGATGGCGGCGAAGAGGATGAGGGCGATGATCAGGATCAGAATGATATTCCGGATATATTTGAGAACTATTATCATGGGCGGGCACTCCTTTACGTGACCAAGGTAGCTGCCATTCATTTTACCATATCTCTGCCGGTAAAAATAAAACTCTGCGAGATTATTTTATAAAATTGTGATAAACTGGTAAACGCACTCTTCGGGTGCTTGTCATGA
>CACXEL010000438.1 GCA_902766655.1 uncultured Lachnospiraceae bacterium
CCAGAAGCGCAGGTGCTTGTCGTGTCCGCGCTTGGTGGGGATCCTGTAGCGCCCCTCGTCATCGACGGCCATGTCGGAGACCAGCTCCTCGAGGAAGGCCTCGTCCACCGGACCGGCCGGCTCATCGGCCGCCTCCGCAGGTGCCTCAACCCCGGAAATCTCCGGCGTTTCCTTCGCCTCCGCAGTTTCCTTCCGGATCTGATCGGTCTTTTTCTTCCCATTCCCTTTCTTCGCCGTCTCCGGCTTCCGCAGGGTCTTCCCGGACTCGACCTGATCATCCCCGTCCTCAGACGCGGTACCATCCGCCTCCGGTTCGGCGCGCTTTACGGCCTTCTTCCCGGGAGCCGCTTTCTTCCTCTTCAGAAAATCCGGCATGGCGCTTCCCAGGCCGGACGCGGCCTTAGCAGGGGCCTCCGCCTTTTCCTGCGTCCCGGAAGCATCTGCATCCGCCGCCTTCTTCGGGACTTCAGGCGTCTCTTTCTCAGCCGGCGCCGGCTCTGTCCGGCGCACCAGGCTCTCCCTGGCATCGGGGTCCACATTGGCCAGGAGCCGGGACATAAAATCCGTATTCTTGTTCTCTTCGATTGCCATCGCTTTATCCACCTGTCACTTGGTCCGGAAGGGAAGTTCCCTCTCCCGGGGCCGGCTCGCCGGCACTGGCTTCATTGTATCAAGCAGGGCCCTTCATGACAAGAAAATGTTTGACATTTGACACCACCTGTGTTTTAGTTATTAGGCTCGACCCAAAGGAAACACTGCAGGCCGCGGAGAGAACGGCCTTTATTACGGAGAATTGAATGGAATCAGAAAACAATATGAACGTCTCCCTGCCGGAGGAATCTCAGGTAAATGACAACACCCCCGAAATGGGCTCCTTCGAGGCCATGGGCCTTTCGCCCAAGCTCCTCAGGGCCATCTCGGACATGGGCTTCGAGTCCGCCTCCCCCATCCAGGAGCAGGCCATCCCCATCCAGCTGTCCGGCGCCGACATGATCGGCCAGGCCCAGACCGGCACCGGCAAGACCGCTGCCTTCGGCCTACCCCTCCTCATGAAGGTGGACCCCGCCGTGAAGAAGCTCCAGGCCATCATCCTCTGCCCGACCCGTGAGCTGGCCATCCAGGTGTCCGACGAACTCCACCGCTATGCCAAATATATGCACAATGTCCGGATCCTGCCGGTCTACGGCGGCCAGGACATCGTCAAGCAGATCCGCGGCCTCAAGGACGGCACCCAGATCATGGTCGGCACGCCGGGCCGCGTCATGGACCACATGCGCCGGGGCACGGTCAAATTCGACCACGTCCACACGGCCGTTCTCGACGAGGCGGACGAGATGCTGGACATGGGCTTCATCGAGGACATGGAGACCATTCTCTCGGAACTCCCCGAGGAACGCCAGACCGTCATGTTCTCGGCCACCATGCCCCGGGAGATCCAGAACCTGGCCAACCGCTTCCTCACGGATCCCCAAATCGTCAGGATCGCCAAAAAAGAGCTGACGGTGCCGGAGATCACCCAGTACTATTACGACGTGCGCCCCAACAGAAAGACCGAGGTCCTCTGCCGGCTGCTGGACCTCTACGATCCCCATCTGGCCGTCATTTTCTGCAACACCAAGATCAAGGTCGACGAGCTGGTGGATGAACTCAAGGCCCGCGGCTACTACGCCGAGGGGCTCCACGGGGACATGTCCCAGGCCCAGCGTGACCGGGTCATGGGCAGTTTCCGCCGCCACCTGACTGAGATCCTGGTGGCCACCGACGTCGTGGCGAGAGGCATCGACGTGGAGGACATCGAGGCGGTCTTCAACTACGACATCCCCCAGGACAACGAGTACTACGTCCACCGGATCGGAAGGACCGGCCGCGCCGGCAAATCCGGCACAGCCCACTCCCTGGTCGTTGGCCGGGAGGTCTACAAGCTCCGGGAGATCCAGCGCTACTGCCACACGAAGATCCTGCCCCAGGCCATTCCGACCCTGGGCAGCATCACGGAGATCAAGTGTGAGAAGATCCTGGACAAGGCAGTGGCCCTGATCGATCAGGAGGAGAACGGCCTCGGCAAGCTCATGGATCTGCTGGACAAGCGGATCTTCGAGGACGAGGTCTCCTCCATGGAGATCGCGGCAGCTCTCCTGAAGATCCAGATGGGAGAGGAGAGTGCCCGCGAGGACGATATCTCCGACAGCAAGGTCCCCCGGGACCTGGACCACCTGGACGACGGCCGCAGCAGGGACCGCGACCGCCGGGGCGACCGTTTCGGCCACGGCAGGTCTCTGGACGGCAAAAAGCTTCGTGTGAAGCGCCATTCCGACAGGCACGAGGACGACGACATGGTCCGCCTCTTCATCAACATCGGCAAGAACCAGCATGTAAAGCCAGGCGACCTGGTGGGCGCCATAGCGGGTGAATCCGGCATCTCCGGCCGGATGGTGGGCGCCATCGACATCTACGACAGCTACTCCTTCGTTGAC
>CACXEL010000439.1 GCA_902766655.1 uncultured Lachnospiraceae bacterium
ACACCGGTCATTGTCTCAATGGTCCTGATGTTACGGCCTTCACGGCCGATGATCCTGCCCTTCATCTCGTCACTGGGAAGCTGGACGACTGAAATGGTCGTCTCCGCCACATGATCGAGGGCACAACGCTGGATCGAATTGACGACGATCTCCTGGGCCTTCTTGTCAGCCTCGTCCCGTGCCTTCTCCACGAGTTCCCGGTAAAGCTTGGCGACGTCGACCTTCACGTCGTCCTGGACCTTCTTGAGAATGGTCTCCTTGGCCTCCTCAGTGGTCATGCCGGAAATCCGCTCAAGCTCACGCACCTGGTCGTCATACATCTGATCGATCTTCTGCTGCTTTTTCTTCTGTTCCAGTTCCTTCTGCGCGTACTCTGCCTCACGCTTCTCCATGGCATCCGTCTTGCGGTCCAGGGTGTCCTCCTTGGACTGGATCCGACGTTCCTGCTTGGAGATTTCCGCTCTTCTGTCCTTGATTTCCTTGTCCACTTCGTTCTTAGCCGCCAGGGACTGCTCTTTCACCTCAAGAAGAGACTCACGTTTCTTTGACTCCGCTGTTTTAATGGCATCATCGATGATGCTTCTCGCCTGTTCCTCAGCCGAACCTATTTTCAGCGCGTCCTGCTTTGTCTTGTTGGCAACAGCAGCTTTCCACGTGATCGGAAGTGCGACAGCCAGTACGATCAGAAAGAAGATCGCAACAATAATAGCTGGTTGCATTGGGAGCACCTCCAAATATGAAATTATCAGTGTACGTAACTGTTCAGCGCCTGAACAGCGTTAAGGAATTTATGGAAGAGCCGAGGCTCCCTGCTCGTAAATAACCTTGCGGATCGAGCTGTCCCGCCCCCGGTCAGGCTAAGCGGACCGCTCCGGTCAGATGCTGAATAATTAACATACCGCAATATCAAAATGGCCGCAAACGCCGACCATAATTGACAACTATTTTATAATATTATGTTTTTCAATTTGTGTCAAGCGCCCCGGGGACCCCCTCACGGAAAAAATCAGTCATATCCGTTCAATAAGCGTCAGCGTCCTCTCCATCTCCGCCGCGAAAAAGCTCCCCGCAGACCGCGATGATATCGCCTGCAGCAAATCCCTGCCTTGTGAGAAATGCAGCCAGCTTCCTGTAATTTCCCGGATCCCCCTCCGGCAGGCTTCTTAGTTTTTTCACGGCCAGCTTTCTCATAAGGGGTCTCTCATCCGGGAGCCCCAGCTCATCCATGACCTGGTCGACAATATCCGAGGGCACCCCCTTCTCCTTCAGGTCCGCAAGAATCCTTCTGCGGCTTCTCTTCCGGCTGTAGATCTCTATATATCCTCTCGCAAAGCGCTGATCGTCCACATAGTCGAAGCCCTTCACGTAAGCCATGGCGGCCGCGACGGTCTCCTGGTCAAAGCCTGCCTTCTTCAGCTTGTCACAGAGCTGCTTTTCCGTCCGGTCCATATCCGCAAGGAGGTCCAGCGCCTTCTTTTTTGCCTTCGTCAGTTCATCCATTTTCTTCACTCCACGTCTGTCAGTCCTTCCACCTGGGGTTACCGGCAGCGTTGCACCGGTCCGGCAGGGCATGGACATCCATATTCCTCAAGGACGGCCCGGCCGATTCCAAATCGTCATTCTGAGACAGGCGAGATGCCTCACGGCACCGCAAAAGGCTGCGCAGACCATCTGCACAGCCTTTTCAACATCATATAACAATCTGTGGTATCAGGCCGTGGCCGGCCTGTTCCGGGTGCAGCAGAACACTCCTTCCCGGTCCGCCGTCCCTGCCGGGAACGGCTTTACCCTGCGGATACAGCGTTGCAGCTCCCATCCGCATCATCAGAACAGTGTCATCTGCTCGTCGCCGACCTCCTCCGTTCCCTCGCCGTCTGTCAGACCATCGAGGTCAGACGGCAGGCCGTAGGCAGCCCTGACCTTCTGCTCCACCTCGTACATGACCTTGGGGTTCTCCTCAAGGTAGTTCTTGGCGTTCTCGCGGCCCTGGCCGATCTTGCTGCCGCCATAGGCGAACCAGGCACCACTCTTTTCGATGATATCGCTTCCTACAGCCAGATCCAGGATGTCCGCTGCCCGGGAAATACCCTTGCCGAACATAATGTCGAACTGGGCCTCCTTGAAGGGCGGCGCCACCTTGTTCTTGACGACCTTGATTCTGGTGTGGTTGCCGATCACCTCGCCCTGGGCCTTGAGCGTCTCCGTCCTGCGGACGTCCAGGCGGACAGACGCATAGAACTTGAGGGCGCGGCCGCCGGTCGTCGTCTCGGGATTGCCGAACATGACGCCGATCTTCTCGCGCAGCTGGTTGATGAAGATGACGATGCACTTGGTCTTGTTGACCGCACCGGTCAGCTTTCTCAGAGCCTGGCTCATGAGGCGGGCCTGGAGACCCACATGGGAGTCGCCCATCTCACCGTCGATCTCTGCCTGGGGCGTCAGAGCGGCCACGGAGTCCACAACAATGATGTCCACGGCGCCGGAGCG
>CACXEL010000440.1 GCA_902766655.1 uncultured Lachnospiraceae bacterium
CTGCAGATCCTCGAGCAGCAGAGGCTGCTTTCGCGCGTCCACGGCGGCGCCCGCGTCACCGGAGCCGGTGGGGACGTCGGCGAGGACGTCGAGAACATCAGGCATTGCAGGAGCTCCATATCCCGCTACGCTGCCCGATTTGTCAGGGACGGCGATACTATATTTGTGAACGGGAGCCGTACCGCTCTGGATATGCTCAAGCATGTCAAGGACACGAACCTCCTGGTCTACACCAACAACGCCTGGGCCCTGGAGGAGACCTATCCCAAGGGCGTCAGGGTCGTCATGTCGGGAGGCGAGTGCCGGAACCACATCTTTGTAGGCGACTACGTCATGCGGAACATCCTCTCCCTCAAGGCCAACAAGACCTTCATCGGCTGTGCGGCCGTGTTCGAGGACGGGGAGTTCGGCTATGACATTCCTACGGAGATCGGTATCAACGAGATTATGATCAGCCGGACGGAGGGTGAACTCTACGTGCTGGCCGACCACACAAAGCTTAAGCGCACCTACGACACCACCAGCCTCTACGGCGGCTGTACCTACGACCGCCCCCTCACGCTGATCACCGATTCCCGGGCGGACCGGGAGGTGGTGGAGGCCCTGCGCAGCAACAAGATAAAAGTGATTGAAGTGCCCGTCTGAACGCCTGTGAAGGCGCCCGGGCGGCGGTAACATGTGAACCCATGAGGAGGAGTTAATATGCCGGATTTATCCAGGTACCTGCTTTATCTGCCGGGACTGATCGTCTTTCTGGTCGGATCGGGGCAGGTCAGGCGCTGGCTGTTTTTAAGAAGGGGCGGCGCCACCTACGGCGACGTTGTCAGCTGCCAGCATGTTGTGAAAAAGGACAAGAAGGACCGGGAGGTCTATAACTATTACAACGTGGTGGTGAGCTTCATCAACAAAGACAACCAGCACAGGGAACGGCAGGCTGTCAAGTCTCCGACCGAATATGCCGTGGGACAGCAGGTCCGCGTCGTCAGGGACGGAACGGGCGGCCAGTACCAGCTGGTGGAGGAGGAGACCCAGTTCGTGATCAATCCCTGGGAGATGATGGTGGGCGGGGCCCTGCTCATCCTCCTGGCCATGTACTCCAACCAGGGCAGGGAGGTGCCGGCCATGACCTGTCTGGCCCTTGTTCTGGCCGGCGCAGGCGCGGCCCTCATCGCGGATTATGTGATCCTGAAAAGGAGGGGGCTGATCCCGGTCACCGGTGAGATCGTCGAGGTCTATACCCGTCAGATCTCCCGCAGCACCAAGATCGTCCGCGGCGACAAGTTCACCTATTACCCTGTCGTCCGCTATGAGATCGACGGAAAGGAAAACCTGCGCAAGTGCAACGTTAACTCAGGCAACGACAAGTCCTTCAAGGTGGGGGAGACCATAGAACTCTACTACGATCCCGGCTACCAGACGGTGTTCGAACGGAAGGCCAGCACGGCCTATCTCGTCGCCGGCATCGCCCTTCTGGCGGTCGGCCTGGCCGCCGGCGTGAGTATTCTCTCGGTGCTCTGAATTAATAGTTCAATCACTGAACTAATTGCATAAAAAGTATCTGCCCCGGGCTGAATCTTCTGTGGTTTTCCCGAGTTGCGTTTGCTCCGGATGCAGTGTACAATGATAAATGCAAACAAACAGCAGCCTGTTCTGACTGTTTCGCGCAGGCGGTCTGTTCTCTGCATGCAATCCGTCTTGATTTACGTTTAAGGAGAAAAAGAATGCTTGAAGAACTGAAAAAACAGGTATACGAAGCGAACATGCTTCTCCCCAAGCACGGCCTTGTGACCTTCACCTGGGGCAATGTCAGCGGAATCGACCGCGAGAGCGGCCTTTTCGCCATCAAGCCGAGCGGTGTCGAGTATGACCTTCTCACGCCCGACGATATGGTCATCGTAGATCTTAACGGCAAGGTCGTGGAAGGCAAATACAGACCTTCCTCCGACACGGCCACCCATGTCGAGATCTACAAGGCATTCCCCAATGTAGGCGGCGTGGTCCACACCCACTCCTCCTACGCCACCAGCTGGGCCCAGGCAGGCCGCGACATCCCCTGCTACGGTACCACCCATGCGGATTACTTCTACGGCGGCATCCCCTGCCTCCGTGTTCTGACGGCGGAAGAAATCGATGAAGGCTACGAGGAGAATACCGGCCACCTCATCGTGAACGAGTTCGCCCGCCTGGGCAAGGACTACGAAGCGGTCCCCGGCGTTCTCTGCAAGAACCACGGCCCCTTCGCCTGGGGCAAGGATGCCCATGAAGCTGTCCACAATGCGGTCGTCCTCGAGGAATGCGCCAAGATGGCCTACCGGACAGAGCTGATCAATCCCAAGGTAGCCCCCGCGCCGCAGGAGCTTCAGGACAAGCATTATTTCAGAAAACACGGTGCAAACGCCTATTATGGCCAGGGAGGTGCAAAGTGAACAACAACGAGTTAAGATACTTTGCCAATGAGGTCCGCAAGTCGATCATCATTGGCACCCATTCCGCCAAAGCCGGCCATCCGGGCGGCTCTCTCTCCGCAGCAGACATCTTTACCTTCCTCTACTTTGAGGAGATGCACATCGACCCGCTGAACCCGACCATGCCGGACCGTGACCGCTTCGTCCTCTCCAAGGGACAGACGGCACCCGGTCTCTACGGCGTCATGGCTGAGAGAGGCTACTTCCCCAAGGAAGAGATTCCGACCCTCCGCCACACCGGCGCCCGCCTGCAGGGACATCCGTCCATGCAGTATCTGCCGGGCATCGACATGTCCTCCGGCTCCCTGGGCCAGGGCATCTCTGTCGCCTGCGGTATGGCCAAGGGCGCCAAGATCCAGAACAAGGACTTCCGCGTCTACACCCTCTTGGGCGACGGCGAGCTTGAGGAAGGCCAGGTCTGGGAGGCAGCCATGTTCGCCGGCGCCAAGAAGCTGGACAACCTGGTCGTCATCGTGGACAACAACAATCTTCAGATCGACGGAACCATCACGGAGGTCAACAATCCGTACCCGATCGACAAGAAGTTCGAAGCGTTTAATTTCCACGTAATCAACATCGACGGCAATGATTTTGATCAGATCCGCGCTGCCTTCAAGGAAGCCCGCGCTACCAAGGGCATGCCCACTGCCATCATCGCCAAGACTGTGAAGGGCAAGGGCGTTTCCTTCATGGAGAACAACGTGAACTGGCACGGTGTTGCCCCCAACGATGAGCAGTTTGAGATCGCTATGAAGGATCTGGAAAGGATTGGTGAGGAAATTGGCTGACGTTAAGAAAATCGCTACAAGACAGAGCTATGGCGAGGCCCTTCGCGACCTTGCGGAAGAGTATCCGAATCTGGTAGTCCTGGATGCCGACCTTTCCAACGCCACCAAGACTGGCGTTTTCAAGAAGGCTTATCCGGATCGTTTCATCAACTGCGGTATCGCTGAGTCCGATATGATGGGCATCGCGGCCGGTCTGTCCACAACGGGTCTCATTCCCTTTGCCAGCACCTTCGCCATGTTCGCCACCGGCCGTGCTTACGAGCAGGTCAGGAACTCCATCGGCTATCCCCACCTGAACGTCAAGATCGGCGCCACCCATGCCGGTATCTCCGTCGGTGAGGACGGTGCCTCCCACCAGTGCCTCGAGGACCTTGCCCTCATGCGCATGATCCCGGGCATGGTCGTCATGTGCCCGGCTGACGACACGGAAGCCAGAATGGCCGTCAAGGCTGCCCTGGACTACGTCGGCCCGGTCTACATCCGGTTCGGCCGCGCGGCTGTCCCGGTCGTCTTCGGCGATGACTACAAGTTCGAGATCGGCAAGGGCGCCATCCTCCGCGAAGGCACCGACGTGACCGTTGTCGCCAACGGCCTCTGCGTTGCCTCCGCTCTGGAAGCTGCCGACAAGCTGGCCGCTGAAGGCATCAGCGCCGAAGTCATCAACATCTGTACCATCAAGCCTCTGGACGACGATCTGATCATAGCCTCCGCGAAGAAGACCGGCAAGGTCGTGACAGCGGAAGAGCACAGCATCGTCGGTGGTCTCGGCGGTGCCGTCGCTGAGTGCCTCTCCGAGAAGTGCCCGACGCCTCTTTACAGGATCGGTGTCAGGGACCGCTTCGGCGAGTCCGGACCTGCCGGCGAGCTGCTGAAGAAGTATAAGCTGGACGGCCAGGGCGTCTACGAGCAGATCAAGGAGTTCGTGGCAAAATGATCAAGTTCGCACCATCTATTTTATCCGCCGACTTCAACGTCCTCGGGGAGCAGATGGCTGAGACCGCCAGAGGCGGGGCAGGCTGGGCGCATATAGATGTGATGGACGGCACCTTCGTGCCGAATATTTCCTTCGGAAATCCGGTCATCAAGTCGATCCGGAAGCGGTCGGACCTCTTCTTCGACGTGCATCTCATGGTGGTGAATCCCGAGCGCAAGATCCGCGGCATCGCGGACTGCGGCGCCGACCTCATCACCTTCCATTATGAGGCTACCTCGGATCCGGGCGCCTGCATCGCGGCCATCGAGGAGACCGGCAGGAAGGTGGGGATGGCAATCAAGCCGGGAACCCCGGTCAGCGTCATCGAACCCTTTCTCCACAGGCTGGATCTCCTGCTCATCATGACCGTTGAGCCGGGTTTCGGCGGCCAGAAGTATATTCCGGCCTCCACGGCCAGGATCGCTCAGGCGAGAGCCATGTTCAAGGCAGCCGGCCTGGACACCGACATCGAGGTGGATGGCGGCATCAAGCGCGATAACGTGGATGTGGTTCTTGCGGCCGGCGCCAACGTCATCGTGGCCGGCTCTGCCGTCTATTCCGGTGACGTCTACGCCAACACGAAGGACTTCGCGGAGCATTTCAGAGAATGGGATGCCGCGCACAAGTGAAAATGACAACATGGGGGGCCGCGCACGCGGCCCTCTTTCTGTGTGAACGATCAGGCGTTGTCCGGGTACCGTGCCTGAGCGGCCTTGCCGTGCCGGCGGAGCAGAAGGTGTTGCCGCCATGGCAGTGGCTCTTGGACAGAGCGGCCTTCCCGTGCCGGCGGACGGCAGGAGGCCTTTGCAACGCCCTGCTACGCCCGAAAATGTCCATTTTCCGGGCTGCCTGGAGCCTGCGGACCCGCTCCCTGCAATAATACACTTGATAAGAACCATGTCCATGTGATATATTTTTTTAGACGTATTACATATGCGGCTGTGGCGGAATTGGCAGACGCGCAGGATTTAGGTTCCTGTGCTCCCGGGCGTGTGGGTTCAAATCCCACCAGCCGCACTGCTTTTTAATGCAGGCTTATCCTATCCTTCATTTTTGTTTTATTTGGATTTTGTTATATCTGAGCTGTCAGACGGAACAATTGCGTGCTTCTGCCGGGCAGTGTATTAGGTGTGGCTGCGAGAGCAGTCTTTTTCCTGTTTTCATTTTTCCGGAGGAATACAATGAGAGTTATTATCGTCGGCTGCGGCAAGGTCGGTTACAACATCGCTTCCCAGCTCTGTAACGAAGGTTATGACGTGACGGTCCTCGACAAGAACGGGGACCGGCTCCAGAACATTGCTTCCAACTACGACGTTCTGGCCATGGAGGGAGACGGTACCAGCTACAACATCCTACAGGAGGCCGGCATTGAAAATGCGGACCTCCTCATCGCCGTCACTGACTCGGACGAGAGGAACCTGTTATGCTGCCTGATCGGCAGCCGGGCGGCCAACGTCAAGACCATCGCCCGCGTGCGCAACCCGATCTACAGCTCCGAGGTCGATTTCCTGATCAAGGGCTTCGGTATCGCCATGATCATCAATCCGGAGATGGCGGCAGCTTCGGAGATTGCCCGCATTTTCAGATTCCCGTCGGCCATCAGCATTGAGACCTTCGCCAAGGGCAACGTCGAGCTTCTGACCTTCCGTCTGGGTGCCAACAGCATCCTGGTGGGCCGCCAGCTGGCCTACATCCGTTCCAAGCTCGGCTGCGACGTCCTGGTCTGCGTCGTGAAGAGGGGCAACCAGGTCTTCATTCCCTCCGGCACCTTTGTGGCCGAGGCCGGCGATGTCCTCTCCATCATCGCCAGCCAGGGACAGGCCAACGACTTCCTCCGCCGGATCGGCATCATCAACAACCGGATCGGCAACGTCCTCATCGTCGGCGGCGGTACCATCACATACTACCTTGCCCGCAAGCTGATCGAGGACGGAATCGGTGTCAAGATCATCGAGAAGGACAGGACCCGCTGTGAGGAGCTCTCCGATCTCCTGCCCAAGGCCGAGATCATCGAGGGCGACGGCACAAATGAAGAGCTTCTCATCGAGGAGGGGCTCGAGGACGTGAGCGGCTTCACGGCCCTCACCGGCATCGACGAGCAGAACATCATGCTGGGCCTTTTCGCCCAGGCCAAATCCCGCAACAACGCCAAGGTCGTCACCAAGATTGCCAAGCTGACCTTCACCAGTGTCATCGACAGCCTGGACCTTGGCTCTGTGGTCAACCCAAAGGACATCACGGCGGACTACATTCTCCAGTTCGTCCGGTCCATGCAGGCCTCCGAGGGCAGCGACATGGAGAACCTCTACAAGCTGGCCAACAAGGAGGTTGAGGTCATGGAGTTCGTCATCCGCGAGCGGACCCGGGTGGTCGGTATTCCCATCCAGGACCTGCCTATCAAGAAGAACATCCTGATCGGCAAGATCTACCGGCAGGGAAAACTGATCACGCCATCCGGCGCCGATACCATGGAGGTCGGGGACTCCGTCGTCCTGGTCGCCTTCCGCAAGGAGCGCTTAAAGAGTATCGACGATATCCTCAGCTGAAAATGAGGACCGGTGATATCCGCCTGCTTTGTGATGAATACGGGGCAGTGCGGGAGCACGTGCCGGCACTGCGCCCGGCGGGATACTATTGATGGATGCAGGGCGGGTCCCTGCATGGAGGTTTTCATGAACTATAAGATGGTTGTTTTTATCCTGGGGTGGATCCTCAAGATCGAGAGCGTACTCCTGCTCCTCCCGTGCCTTACGGCCCTGATCTTCAGGGAAAGCGCCGGGTGGTTCTTCCTGCTTGCAGCAGGGCTGGCCCTGGGGCTCGGAGTCGTCATGACGATTCGCAAGCCCAAGAATACAAGGGTCTACGCCAGGGAAGGCTTTGTGGTCGTCGCCCTGGCCTGGCTGGTCATGTCCCTGGTCGGCGCCATTCCCTTTACCCTCTGCGGCGATATTCCCAGCTACCTGGACGCGGTCTTCGAGACCGTATCCGGCTTCACCACGACCGGTTCCTCCATCCTCTCGGAGGTGGAGCCCCTGAACCACTGCTCCCTGATCTGGCGCAGCTTCACCCACTGGGTGGGCGGCATGGGTATCTTCGTCTTCATGCTGGCAGTCGTTCCGCTTCTCGGCGGCAGCACCTTTAACCTGATGCGGGCGGAGAGCCCCGGCCCGGTGGTCGGCAAATTTGTGCCCAGGATCCGGGATACGGCTGCCATCCTCTACGGCATCTACCTGGCCATCACGATCCTGGAGTGCACCCTGCTGACTATCTTCGGTATGCCGTTTTTCGAGGCGGTCTGCCACACCTTCGGTACTGTGGGCACCGGCGGTTTCGGTGTTAAAAATGACTCTTACATGAGCTATTCCCCGGCCCTTCAGAACATCACGACCTTTTTCATGATCGCCTGCGGCATCAACTTCCAGTTCTACTTCTACCTTATCGCCAGAAAATTCAGACAGGCTGTCAAAATGACCGAGGTCAGGGCCTACATCTGCATCATTCTGGTGTGTGTCACCATCATCACCATCAATCTGGGCGATTTCTACGGATCCTTCGGGGAGACCCTCCGGCATGCCTTCTTCCAGGTCGGTACCATCATCACGACGACCGGCTACGCCACCACCGATTTCGACCAGTGGCCGACCCTTTCGAGGAACATCCTTGTCACACTCATGATCATAGGCGCCTGCGCGGGCTCCACCGGCGGTGGCATGAAGATCCAGCGAATCGTCATCTCCTGCAAGACCATCAAAAAAGAGCTGGGCAATATCATCCATCCCCGCTATGTCAAGAAGATCCAGTTCGACGGGACCTCCGTCGCCCACGAGACGGTGCGGAGCACAAACGTCTTCGTGGCCATCTACTTCCTGGTCTTCCTCGGCACTGTCCTCCTCATTTCCGTCGACGGGCAGAGCTTCGAGACGACCTTCACGGCGGTGGCGGCCACCCTCAACAACATCGGACCCGGCCTGGGCGCAGTCGGTGCGACCTGCAACTTCGGGTTCTTCTCGCCCTTCTCCAAGTGTGTGCTCATTTTCAACATGTTGGCAGGAAGGCTGGAACTCTTCCCGATGCTCCTTCTCCTGTACCCATCCAGCTGGAAAAAGTATAATTAAGGTAACTGTTCAGCACCCGGGAATAATGAACAGTCACTGATTAAGGCCGTCGTTCTGCACGGAGGCAGTTTGCATGACCAGAGAACAGTATGAATCCCTGAAACTGGAGTCCCTCAGAGGGATCGCCAGGACCCGCGGCCTTTCGGGCTGCTCGAAAATGAAGAAAGCCGATCTGATCGAGGCCATGCTCCGGATGGATGCTGCCGGGGAAACGGCGGAAGAGAAGAAGGCGCCGGTCAGGCCGGAGAATACATCGGCGGCCGAAGGTGACGACAATACGTCCGTCACCGTCAAAGCCGAGAATATTCCCGCAGACGTGGCGCCTGCCCCCGTCAAAGCCGAGAATATGCCCGCGGACGGGAAAACATCGCCTGCGCCTGCCATCATCAGGACGAAAGATGCGTCTGCCGCAACAAAGACGGCGGCAGGGACCGACGGGACTGAAAATGCCCCATCCCGCCGGAGAGGCAGGCCCAGAAAGGACCGGACAGCCGCTTCCGGAGACAGGAATACAGAGACCGGCAGGTCTGACAGGAAGGCTCACGGAAAAGGCGTGGAAAAAGCCGGGACCGATCGTTTTTCGGGGCAGAAGAGGGCAGAGAGTCCCCTTCATGGTCCGGCCGGAAAAGATGCAAAGAACTCATCCGGAGGTTCCGGCAGACAGCGGAAAAAGCCGGGTGTCAAAATCAAAGCGAGATCGGAAGCTTCCATGTCCGGGTCTCCCGCAGCCATTGATGAGACGAAAGCCGCGCAGGCGCCTGTCACGGCGGATGAAGAGACGGGCAGCCAGGTCCTGGCCCTGCCTGACGCAAAGACGGATATGACAGTGGCAGCGGACATTTCTGGAGCGGGAATCGCGCCTGCGGAAAGTATGCGGAAATCCGGAGCGGAGCCCGGGACCACGGCTGCAAAAGAGCTTTCCAAGGCTGTATCAGCCTCGGCCGAAGAGGTGCCTTCCTCCGGAACGGAGCCTGATTTCGAATCGGCTGAAGCGTCCTCAGCGGTGGAGCCTGCAGATAATACCGAATCGAAAGCTGAAAACGCTGCAGCAGGAGAATTATCCAGGGAGGAGCCTTCGTTCACATCGACGATGCTTTCCGTTGCGGCGGAGCCTGATCTGACGACTGAAAAAGAGCCGTCCGAAGCAGTGCCCGCCTCTTTAATAAAGGCGCCTTCAGTGGTCGACGAGCCTGATTCCGCCGCGGCAGAAGAGCCGCGCAGAACGGAGCCCGCATCCGCAGCTGCAGCGCCTTCCCCGGGAACGGAGTCTGATATCACGGCAGCAGAAGAAACGTCCGGGTCAGAGCCCGTCTCCGCAAAATCGGCGCTTCCCGCTGAGGCGGAGCCCGGGAACGATGCTTCCCGGAGATCGCAGCAGGAGGGCCAGGAGCGCACCGGTCAGAAAACACTTTACCTGGGCAGCAATTCCAGCTTTACCCGCGGTATCCTGGAGGTCCTTCCGGATGGCTTCGGTTTCCTGCGCAGTGAGAATTTCCTTTCGGGGGACGACGATGTTTACGTTTCCCCCTCCCAGATCAGGCGGTTCAACCTGAAGACCGGCGACATGATCGATGGCATCAAGCGTGACAAGGGCATCGGGGACAAGAACGGCGCCCTGCTCTACGTCAGCACGGTCAACGATTTCACGCCCGACC
>CACXEL010000441.1 GCA_902766655.1 uncultured Lachnospiraceae bacterium
GAACATCCACCGGGACCCGCTCTGCGGCAGAAATTACGAATACTATTCTGAGGATCCGCTGGTGTCCGGGCGGATGGCTGCGGCCATCACCAGGGGCGTTCAGTCCGTTCCGGGGAAGGGAACGACCATCAAGCATTATGCCTGCAACAACCAGGAGGACAACCGGTTCGGTGTCTCCGCCGTCGTCTCGGAGAGGGCTCTCCGGGAGATATACCTGAAGGGCTTCGAGATTGCGGTCAGGGAAGCACAGCCGGCCGCCATCATGACCTCATACAACCGCATCAATGCCGTCCATACGGCCAACAGCTACGACCTGTGTACGGTGGCGGCCAGGCGGGAATGGGGCTTTGGCGGCATTTTCATGACCGATTGGACGACCACCAACCGGGGCGGCGGCTCCTCGGCCGCCAAGTGCGTGGCGGCGGGCAATGACCTGACCATGCCGGGCAGGATGAGCGACATCCGGGAGATCCTGGCGGCTCTGGAAGGGTGTGATGACCAGTATCTCCGTGAGGAGGACCTGGATCGGTGCGCCCTGCGGGTCATCGGAATCGTGCTTCGGCTGAGTGCAGCGGGGGAGGCGCGGGATACTGCCATGTGAGGAACGGGTATCCCTGTCGGCAACAGTAAAAAAAGAGTGCATTTTGTTGGGACTCTCTGCTTGAGTAAGCGAAAAAACTGGAGACAGCTATGAAATTCAAAAAGAATGAGTTGAGAAAAAATGTCGGATAGGCGGTCTGACATCGATATGGCTTGCGTGCTCATACTCCAGAGGATATAATTAAATAGTTACCGATAAACATGATTAATGGAGGGTGTAAGCGATGAAATATATTTTCCAGTTCGCCAGAATCCTGCTGATCTGTTTCCTGGGGGAGGTGCTGGCGTATTTCCTTCCTTTCCCTGTACCGGCCAGCGTCTATGGGCTGGTACTCATGCTCCTCGCCCTGCGGTTCGGGATCTACAAGCTCGCGGATGTCAAGGAGGCGGGAAGCTTTCTCATAGCGATCATGCCCCTGCTCTTCGTGCCCGCGGCGGCCGGTGTCATGGAACTCTGGGATGAACTGGCGGCTCTGCTGATCCCCTGTCTGATTGCTGTCGTGCCGATCACCCTTCTGGTCATGGCCGTGAGCGGTCGGGTGACCCAGGCAATCCAGCACAGGATCGCCGGCAGACAGGGAAAATGAGAACAGCAAAAGCTTTGGGAAAGGGGACATTATGGAGATATTGAATTCGAGTGCAGTCTGGGGCTGCGCGCTGACCATCGGCGCCTATGGGCTGGGCGCCCTCATCCAGAAGAAGACCGGCAAAGCCTTTTTTAATCCGCTGCTCATATCGAGCCTGACGGTGATCCTCCTGCTCAGCATCCTCAAGATACCCTACCCGGATTACAGCGCGAGCAGCTATCCTATACGTTACCTTCTTCTGCCGGCCACCGTCGCCCTGGCCATACCGCTCTATGAGAAGCTGGACCTCCTCAAGAAGAACCTGGTGGCTATTATGGCCGGGACCCTGGCAGGCGTTATCACCAGCGTCGGCAGCATAGCCGTGCTGGCCCTTGTCATGGGGCTCAGCAAGGAGCAGGCTGTCACCCTTCTGCCCAAGTCCGTCACCACGGCCATCGGCATGGACGTGGCCGGAACCCTGGGCGGCATGGTTGCTCTGGCCAGCGCTGTCATCGTCCTGACCGGTATCATGGGCAATCTGACCGCGGAATGGCTCTGCAAGGTCTGCCGGATCGAGGAGCCCCTGGCCCGCGGCATCGCTATCGGCACCGCCTCCCACGCCATCGGGACCTCAAAGGCCATCGAGATGGGTGAGATCGAAGGCGCCATGAGCGGCCTGGCCATCGCCGTTGCCGGCATCATGACGGCTGTTCTCGCCCCGGTCGTTGCGGGTTTCCTGCCGTGAACACTTATGCTGCAATAAATAAGGAAGGTCCTTTTTGAGAATCAGGGACGGTCCTTTTTTATCAAAAATCTCAGATTATTGATAAAAAAGGACCGTCCCTGATTCTCAAAAAGGACCTTCTTAAATTCTTATCGTTTCAGTAGAGGTCCACGAACTGAAGCGCGATGGCGGAAAGAATTCCGTACAGGACGGAGAAGCCCAGGAGCACCAGCCAGAGCCAGCGGAGGTTCTCGGGGGTGGAGAGGAGTTCGTCCGCCACGACGAAGCCCATGTCCTCCACGTGGGCGCTGGCGCAGATGGCGTCCAGTCCCCAGCGGCTAACGGTGGCCGCCGAGACAGTCTTGGCGACCCCGTCCAGGGCGAAAATGTACCCCGCCAGGACCAGCTGAATGATCAGTGCGAAGGGCATGACGGTCATGGCCGTGTTCTCATTTGTCACGACGGAGGAGATGAGGAGGGCCAGGGCGTCGGAGCTGAAGAGGATCAGGAAGAAGGTCAGATAGAGCTCGAGCAGCGGGTGGAAAATGACGCCCTTCTCGATAAAATGCCCGTTGTTCATGATCCTCACCACCAGGGTGACCGGGATGGACTCGATGGCGCACAGGCAGGCCTCGTAGAGCCAGTGGGCGGCCGTGTAGGAGCTCATGTAGAGCCCGGTCCGGTGATCGTGCTTTA
>CACXEL010000442.1 GCA_902766655.1 uncultured Lachnospiraceae bacterium
GCGCCGCAGAACAAGGTGGAGGAAGCCAAAAAGACCCTGAAAAAACTGGTGGACAGGTATAACGTGGACGTCATCTCCCTCGGGAACGGCACCGCCTCCCGGGAATCCGAGCAGGTGATCGTCGGCTTTATCAAGGACCTGGGCCGTCCGCTCTCCTACGCCATCGTGAATGAGGCGGGCGCCTCCGTCTACTCAGCCAGCGCCCTGGCCACCGAGGAGTTCCCGAACTTCGACGTCGGACAGCGTTCGGCGGCTTCTATTGCCCGCAGGCTCCAGGACCCTCTGGCGGAGCTGGTAAAGATCGATCCCCGGGCCATCGGCGTGGGCCAGTACCAGCACGACATGAATCAGACAAAGCTTGGCCAGGCCCTGACCGGCGTGGTCGAGGATTGTGTGAACGGTGTCGGGGTGGACGTCAACACGGCTTCGGCTTCGCTGCTCGGGTACATTTCCGGCATCAACAAAACGATTGCCAAAAATATCGTGGCCTACAGGGACGAGAACGGGCCCTTCACGAGCCGCAGAGAGCTCCTCAAGGTCCCCAAGCTTGGGCCCAAGGCCTATGAGCTGAGCGCCGGTTTCCTCCGTATCCGCGGCGGAAAGGAGCCCCTGGACATGACTGCGGTCCATCCGGAAAGCTACCCGGCAGCCAGAAAGCTTCTGGCCATGAGCGGTGTGAGCGACGAGGATATCCGGACCGGCCGGACAGAGCGCCTGGCAGGCTTCCTCAGAAGCCATGACAGGACCACTCTGGCCGGGGAGCTCCAGGTGGGCAGCTTCACTCTGAGCGATATCATCGAAGAGCTCAAAAAGCCCGGCCGCGACCCGCGCTCCGATGCCCAGGGTCCGGTGCTGCGGACAGACGTCCTCTCCATCGAGGACCTGAAGGAGGGCATGGTCCTGAAGGGCACCGTCCGCAACGTCATAGACTTCGGCGCCTTCGTGGACATCGGCGTCCACCAGGATGGCCTGGTCCACGTCTCCCAAATGGCGGACCGCTTTGTGAAGCACCCGTTGGACGTCGTCAAGGTGGGCGACATAGTCACCGTCAAGGTCCTCTCGGTGGACGTGAAAAAGAAGCGGATCGGGCTGACCATGAAGGGGGTCTGAAGTGATTCCCGGACCGCGAAGGTCTTTTCGCACAAAAAACGGAGCGGAAGCTTCCCGTGCAGGGGAAAGCTTCCGCTCCGTCTTTATCTGTTATGAACTGAGCGCCATCCGTATCAGTTCCTTACGATGAGGACCGGCGTTCCGACCGGCGCGTTCTCGTAGAGGAACTGGGCTGAGCGGTAGGACAGATTCACGCATCCATGGGAACCGCTGTACTTGTAGGTCTGGGTTCCGAACTCCGAGCCGGAACGCCAGGATGCGTCGTGGAGGCCGTAGCCCTTGTAGAACTTCATCCAGAAGTTGACGAAGGACCGATAGCCCGGGTTGCCCTCCGAGTCGAAATCTCCCTCCAGGTAGATGCTGCGGCTCTTATTGATGATGGCGTAGATGCCCGTGGGTGTCCTTCGGTCGTATTCCCGGCCGGAGACACATCCGCAATAGTAGACCAGCTCGCCGTCGATGTAGTAGTACACGTACTGGGTGGGGATATCCACCTCGATATAGGTGTCTCCGATCCTGTTCGGGCAGTCCTTCTGGTAGGTATAGGCCAGATCAAAGGTGCCGCCCTGCCCGTTCTCGAAGCAGGTCTGCATTTCCCTGTTGACAATATCCTGGTTGATGACGTGCCCCCAGGTGGTGCCCATGTCAAAGTAGACCGTACCCAGGTCCGTAGACTTGAATGGCAGGTGGTCCGTCATGATATCGGTCTCCGCCATCTCGGCCACGAAACCACGGATGCTCTCCTTCAGGGTCTCTTCGTCGATGTCCCTGTACATGTAGCCCGTCTCGTCCAACCCGGTAAGTCCGATCAGGTCCTCGGAGTCGAAGGTCATGATGCCCTCGTCCTCGGGCATGTTGTAGGAAATCGAGACCTTGAAGATCCTGTTCAGGTGGTCCAGTCTCTCGTTCATGACCGCGTCATCGGCGTAGACCGAAGGCTTTCGGTAGATTCCCTCCGTGCCTGCCGCGTCCAGATGTGTCTCGTTGTGGGAGGCACATCTGAGGACCGCATCCGTGAGGGCCTGCGGGTCGATCTCATTCCCCACGATTTCGGGAATGATGGAGAAGCGGCCGCTCTTCGTATAATACATGCGGGCGTCCCTCGGGGAAATGATACCATCCCCGCTGACCTCCTCGAAGCCCTGGACGATGCCTTCCAGCTTGTCCACGCTGAAGGATGCCGGTGTCTCAATAACATAATCCGTCCCGGCCATGAAGCCCTTGCCCCAGGTGTA
>CACXEL010000443.1 GCA_902766655.1 uncultured Lachnospiraceae bacterium
CACAGACCAGGATCACGGCCGCTGCCAGCAGAGCGCTCTGCCGGGCCAGTTTTTTCATAGATTGCTTCTCTCCTTGTAGTCAATGGGACTGAGGGACGGACCTTTTTCCCAGATTTCCTGGGAAAAAGGTCCGTCCCTCAGTCCCACTGACTACAAGGAGAGAAGCAATCTATGAAAAAACTGGCCCGGCAGAGCGCTCTGCTGGCAGCGGCCGTGATCCTGGTCTGTGTGCTCGGCCGCCTGCTCACCGGAAATACATACACGACCTACATCCCCATCCCCTACATGAGCCGTGAGGCCACCTCCTTCGAGGTGGTGGACCTTGAGGAGGGGACGGGAAAAATGAACTTCGAGGAGCCCGTCCGGAGGGACGACATGATCCTGGTCAGGGCCCGCCCGGATCAGCCCGGCAAAGTCAATGCGGTGATCCGCGACGGGAACGGTGCGGGCGTTGCCTACGGCGTCTACAATGTGGACCGTTTCGGGACCGTGTTCGACTACTCGACCGGCGGCTTCACCGGGGACAGGATCGTGATGGTATCGCTCACGGTCTTCTTCCTGGCGGAGAGCCTGCTCTTCTTCCTGGCCTTCCGGCGGGCCAAGGGCCCTGATTTTTATGCCTACTCGACGATCTATATGGCAGGGTTTTCCATTTTCTTCTTCCTGACAGGGCTTCTGCTCCTCGTGACGTCCGTCCGGCACATCCTCTATCCCGCCGGCTTCACCATGCTGAGCGTCTACGGGCAGATCAGCTCGTCAGGATCCAGCTTTATGTTCTATACCTCCCCCTTCCTGCTGGCTTTTGCGGTGGCCATGACGGTGAGCAACGTCGCCCTGCTCCGGCACGAGAGGCCCCGTCTGCAGAACGTCCTGGGGATCCTGATCAGCCTGGCCCTGGTGGCGGGCCTGGCCGTCTCCTTCTACGTGGAAGGGGCCAATTTCATGGGGTCCGAGACGGAATACCGGATCCGGTCGACCATCGAGAACGTCTGCTGCACGGCCTACGCCTACTTCGAATGCATGCTGATCGGCTCCGTCATCTGCGGCCTCAAGGCGGCCAGGCACGTGCCGGAGGGCGATTTCGATTACATCGTCATCCTGGGGTGCGGCTTCCGCAAGGACGGCACGCTCCCGCCGCTCCTCAAGGGGCGGGTCGACCGGGCTGTCAGCTTCTGGCGTGACCAGAAGGAGCGGGGCAGGACGGCCATCCTCGTCCCCTCCGGCGGCCAGGGGGCAAATGAAGTCATGCCCGAGGCCGAGGCCATGCACCGCTACCTCCTCTCGGAGCAGGTCCCGGAGGAGAGCATTCTCCTCGAAAACCAGTCCCGCAACACCTACCAGAACATGGCCTTCTCCAAAAAGCTGATCGAGGAGCGGGACAAGGGCGCGAGGGTCCTCTTCGCCACCACCAACTACCACGTCTTCCGGAGCGGCATCTGGGCCTCCCTGGCGGGTCTTCGGGCGGAGGGGATCGGCAGCCCCACCAAATGGTGGTTCTGGCCCAACGCCTTCATGCGGGAGTGCGTCGGCCTCCTGGTGAACAGGTGGAAGCAGGAGGTCCTCCTGCTGGCCATTCTTGTGCTTGTCATGGGGACCATGTCCATGGTATTGTGATTGACGGGAAACGGGGGTTTTTGAGACTGGGGGACGAAACCGGGACTGAGGGACGGACCTTTTTCCCAGATTTCCTGGGAAAAAGGTCCGTCCCTCAGTCCCGAAAAAGGCCCTCCACACATAGAAAGGCTTTACAATATGAAAAAGAACAGCATCCGGGATGCCGCCTGGTATCCCACAGCGGTGGCCATCTGCATCGGTGTCGTCCTCTACATCCTCCTCTCGCAGTTCCCGGAGATCTGGGCCGCCGTGCGGAAGTTCCTGGGCAATTTCCGGTCCCTCGTCATGGGCTGCGCCATCGCCTACGTCGTCAATCCCCTGGCCAACCTCTTTGAGCGCCGGCTTACCTTCGTGAAGGCGGAGGAGAAACGGCGGCCGGCGGCCAATGCCTTGGCCTTCGTTGTGGTCCTCATTTTCCTCGTCTTTTTCGTGCTGATCCTGGTACCGCAGCTCGTTGAGAGCGTACAGCTCTTCGCCGGCAACCTGGACAGCTATTACGCGACGGTCGCGGGGCTTGTGGAGAGGCTGGGCTTGAAGACGGATGTCTTCGACCTGACGACCATCATGTCGTCCTCCGAATCCATCCTGCAAAATGCGACCAGATACCTGATCGACAACATACAGACCATCATGTCGGCCTCCGCCAGCGCGGGCAGGAACATCTTTGACTGGGGCATGGCCTTCATCATTTCCATCTATCTCCTGGGCGAGAAGAAGAAGCTGGCCGGCGGCCTCGCCCGGCTCTTCCGGGCCTTGCTGGGTGAGAACAGCTACGGCGGGCTCCACACCTTCCTCGTCAAATGCGACAGCATCTGCAGCCGCTACATCGTCTACAACCTGATCGACAGCGCCATCGTGGGCAGTGTGAACGGGATCTTCATGACGGTCCTGGGAATGCAGTACATGGGTCTCATTTCCATGATCGTGGCCATCACCAATCTGATTCCGACCTTCGGGCCTATGATCGGCGCGGTGATCGGCGGCTTTATCCTGGTCATGGTAAAGCCGATGGATGCCGTCATTTTCCTCATCTTTACCCTCGTCCTGCAGACGGTGGACGGCTATGTGCTCAAGCCCAGGCTCTTCGGCAACTCCCTGGGCGTCTCCGGGCTCTGGATCCTGGTGGCGGTCATCGTGGGGGGCAACATGTTCGGCGTCCTGGGCATCCTCCTGGCGGTGCCGGGGATCGCGATCCTGGACCTCATCTACGGGTCCTACCTGATTCCCTGGCTCGAGAGGCGGAGGAAGGAGATGTGAGCTGGGACGCAGGGACGGACCTTTTTCCCAAATTGGGAAAAAGGTCCGTCCCTG
>CACXEL010000444.1 GCA_902766655.1 uncultured Lachnospiraceae bacterium
AATACGATCCTGTACAACCTGCTGAACCTGATCACATCTCAGCTGCTGGCAGTCCTCATCGCCATCTTCATCACTGAGATCAATAACATGATCTTCAAAAAGGTCACCCAGTCCATCATCCTTCTGCCGTACTTCATCTCCTGGGTCGTTGTCGGCGTTTTCGTCTACAACCTTTTCAACTATGAGACCGGTATGATGAACGGCGTGCTGACGGCTCTCGGTATGGATCCGGTCAACATGTACGGTATCCCCGGCGCCTGGCCGGTCATTATCTGCCTCTTCAACGCCTGGAAGTGGACCGGATACAACTCGGTCATCTACATAGCGGCCATCACCGGTGTCGACGGCGAGATCTACGAGGCGGCCTCCATCGACGGCGCCACCATCTTCCAGAGGATCCGCTACATCACGCTGCCGTCCATCCGCCCGACCCTGGTCACCATGATCCTGCTCCAGGTCGGCCGAATCCTCCGCGGCGATTTCGAGATGTTCTACCAGATCGTCGGCAACAACGGCCAGCTCTTCAACGCGACCGACGTTATCGACACCTACGTCTTCCGCTCCCTGATCACCAACCCTGACATCGGTATGACCGCGGCAGCCACCTTCTATCAGTCGGTCCTCTGCTTCGCCATCATCATGATTGTCAACGCGGTGGTCAAGCACATCGACGAAGAATACGCACTGTTCTAAGGAAAGGAGGTACTTACAATGGCTAAAGAAAAGGAAATTGTCGCCCCGCGCAAGATCAAGCTCTCTACCTCCTCCAAGGTATTCTACGTGATCTGCTACACGATCGTCTCCCTGATGACGATCATCTGCCTCATCCCCTTCATCCTGCTAATCTCCGGTTCCTTCACGGCCGAGAACTGGATCAGGTTCCACGGCTACGGGCTCATTCCGGGTGAGTTCTCCCTTGAGGCTTACAAGATCATCTTCAAGACTCCGGAGCGCATCATCCGTGCCTATGGTGTGTCCATTATGATCACCATCATCGGTGTCGCGATCGGTCTTCTTCTCACGTCTCTCACGGCTTACGTCATCAGCCGTAAGGATTTCAAGTACAGGAATGCCCTGTCCTTCTTCTTCTACTTCACGACCCTCTTCAACGGTGGTATGGTCTCGACCTACATCTATTACATCCAGTACCTGCATTTGAAGGACAGCTACCTGGCCCTCATCCTGCCCATGGTCTTCAACGTCTTCTACCTGCTGATCATGCGTACCTTCGTCAACAATATCCCGGTCGCCCTGATCGAGTCGGCCAAGCTTGACGGAGCGGGAGAGTGGAGGATCTTCTTCACCATCATCCTGCCGCTGCTCCAGTCCGGTCTCGCCACCATCGGCCTCTTCCTGGCCCTGGGCTACTGGAACGACTGGTACAACGCCATGCTCTACATGAACACCGAAGCCAAGTATCCTCTGCAGTACATGCTTTACAGCATCCAGCAGCAGGCTCAGGCTCTGGCCCGTATCGCCAGCCAGGCCGGCATCTCCGTCCAGGATCTGCCGTCCAGCTCCCTGAAGATGGCCATGGCCGTCGTGGCGACTGGCCCGATCGTCATCGTGTACCCCTTCGTACAGAAATACTTCGTCGCCGGTATCACGATCGGTTCCGTCAAGGGCTGATATCTGTTATAATTTTCCTGTATCCTGCCCTCACGCGAAGGGTAAAGATAAAAAAATTCCAAGGAGGAAAAATGTCAATGAGAAAGAAAATTCTCGCAACACTTCTTGCCATGACGATGGCAATCGGTATGCTGGCCGGCTGCGGCGGCGGATCCTCTTCGGGCTCCTCCGATGCTCCTGCCTCTTCCGATGCAGGCTCCACCGACGGCGCCGACACTTCTAAGGAAGTCAACCTGGTCATGTACATTGTCTCTGACAGACCGGCCGGACAGGACGTCGTGGACGAGAACCTCAACAAGCTGCTGAAGGAAAAGCTCAACTGCACCATGACCATCAACTGGATCGGCTGGGCTGAGTACGCCAACAAGTATCCGCTGCTCTTCTCCTCCGGCGAAGAATTTGACATCGCTTACTGCGCTACCTGGCTGAACTTCGCCAACCTTGCCCGCCGGGGCGCCTTCAAGGCCCTTGACGACCTGCTTCCGACCTACGCTCCCGACAACTATGCTATGCAGTCCCAGACCGCTCTGCAACAGGCTACCATCGACGGCCACATCTACGCCGTTCCGACCCTGCTCCCGACCTATATCACCTACGGTTCCATCTATCGTGGCGACCTGGCTGCCGAAGCCGGTATGACCGATGTGATCGATACCTGGGAAGAGGTCGAGCAGTTCGGCGACTGGATCAAGGCCAACCATCCGGAGATGGAAGTCATCGACGAGTACTCCTCCGGCCCCGAGCTTTCCCTGGTCTGGGAGAGAATGGCCGGCAACTATGAAATCGACTCCGGCAACCGCTACATCTTCTACGATCCCTCCGAGGCAGAACCCAAGGTCTTCGCCATCTATGACGACCCGACCATCGGCGATTTCTATCAGATGTGCTATCGCTTCGGCGAGAAGGGCTTCTGGTCCAAGTCCGCTCTGTCTGACACTGACTCCTCCAAGACTCAGAACGGCAAGGCCGCCATCAAGTTCCACAACATCGATACATGGTCCGGCTACACCGTCCTTCATCCGGACTGGGATTTCCAGTACGGCGTTATGACCTCCGAGATCGCCCACCTTCCCTTCACCCAGGACTGCATGGTCATCTCCAACACATCCAAGAACCCGGAGCGCGCTCTGATGTTCTGGAACCTGGTCACCACCGATCAGGAAGCTTACGATGCCCTCTACTACGGCGTCCTTGGCACCACCTATGAGCTGAACGAGGAAGGCCAGTTCACCATCCTTGACACTGACCTTTACTCCACCAACTCCATGTGGGCTGTCCGTACCTTCGATCTCAACCGCAACCAGGCCGGCGTTCCGGAGTCCTATGACACCATGCGCGCTGACTGGGAGTCCCAGATCCAGGATGGCGTCGGCATCGAGAAGTACACCGGCTTCGTCCTTGACACCACCAACATCACCACTGAGATCGCCAACTGCCAGAACGTCCGTCAGCAGTACGGCTGGCCGCTCGAGCTTGGCTACACCGATCCGGTCGATGGTCTTGCCGAGTACAAGCAGAAGCTTCAGGAAGCCGGCATCGAGAAGGTCCTCGAGGAGTGCCAGAAGCAGCTCGACGCTTATCGCACAAGCCTTGGCTGATCTTTGAAAAATGAGGACCGTGAGCATATGAACACTGGCCCGCATACCCTGCGGCTCTCATTTGTTCATCGGCTGTGACATGTGCACGGCCGGAAATGCTGCGGCTGACATCATGAACGGCTGGGTGCCGGACCTGCGGGTCCGGCACTTTTTTTCAGGCAGAAAGAAAAAGTATTCCTGACAGGTCTTAGGCGCCAGCGTTATTATTGCCGGAAGAGGAAATCAGACCTGGTCGAGGCATGTCATTGGGGCCGGAACAGTATTGCAGGGCATGAAGACCTGAACACTGCAGCCGTACCCGCACGGCACTCTTCCCTAAAGTCCGAAAATGTGCTATCATAATCGCGATAAGGCAGAAGAACTGTCAAATCATTCACCAAGGGAGATCATCATGCTCGAATTTTTATCACCGGACAGCAGGTTCATGCAGCTTCTTGGCAGAATGTGGGACCTTATGCTCCTCAACTTTCTCACCATCCTCTGTTGTATTCCCATCATCACGGCTGGGGCAGCCATGACAGCCATGCACACCATACTGCTCAAGATGGTCCGCGGGGAGGAGAGCTATATCGTCAGACCATACTTCAAGGCTTTTAAGGATAATTTCCGG
>CACXEL010000445.1 GCA_902766655.1 uncultured Lachnospiraceae bacterium
CCCATGCTCTTCGAGGTGGATGCCAACGCAGATGAGCTCTGGGAGGTATACCTGAACAGTTATCCCGCCGGGACCAACGATCTTTTCCGCAAGAGGACCAGACATGACTGCAGTGAATGCCGACAGTTCATGAAGGGAATCGGGCTGGCTGTGTCCCTCAAGGACGGCGTTATGAAGAGCATCTGGGAATTTGACGCCGGCGACAAGGTTTATCAGAAGGTCATTGACGAGCTGGCAAAGTGGGTCAAGGCCCATCCGATCCGGGATGTCTATATTTCCGACCGCGGCCGGATGGGAATTGAGACCAACCGGCAGCTGGATGAGGAGGGGAAGATCTGGGTCTGGAACCACCTCTACTGTGATCTGCCCAGGGCTTACTACACCGAAAGGTACAGGATTCCCACGAAACAGACGGAATACCGTGACAGGGCTGCCGTGTTCCTCAGATCTCTGCAGGAGATCAGGCTGGAGGCGACAGATACAATTCTTGAACTGATTGCGGACGGGTCTCTCTACCGCGGAGATGAATGGAAGCCGCTGCTTGAGGAGTTCCGGAAGCATCAGAAGGAATTCGCGCAGATACCCTACGATGGGAAGCTGTACGCCTGGGAGAAGAGTCTGACTGTCGGGGATGCCCTCGGAAGGATTCGCAATCATGCCATCGGGACTCTGCTCACGGATATTTCCGCCGGGAAGGATCTTGACCAGGCGGTCAGGGCCTACGAGACGATGGTGGCACCCCACAATTACAAACGCCCCAAGCCCATTTATACCCAGAAGATGCTGGATGACGCCAGGAACACTGTGATGGAGCTCGGGTACGGACGTTCTCTCCGCAGGCGGTATGCCAATCTTGATGACATTTCCGTGAACAACGTTCTCTTCGCCAACTCCGATGCGGCCAACAGACTGATCGGAGGCGGAGACCTCTTCGCTGAACTGGCGAAGGAAGCCACTGTCAATCCCCGCAAATTCTCAAATCTGGGAGAAGTGCCGATTGACAGGTTCATCAGGGAAGTATTGCCGACGGCGGACACCGTGGAGGTCCTGCTCGAGAACAGGCACCAGAAGAACTTCTTCTCGCTGATCGCACCGGTGGACAGAGATGCCCCAAGCATGTTCAAATGGGACAACCCCTTCTCCTGGGCCTACACAGGCAATATAGCCGACTCGGACATCAAACAGAACGTCAGGAAGGCCGGAGGAAACGTGACAGGCGACGTCCGTTTCAGCATTCAGTGGAACGATCTGGACTTCTATGACGGAAACGATCTGGATGCTCACAGTAAGGAAATCTGCGGCGCCGGTGACAAGCCGAGCTATGAAATCTATTACGGGAACCGGAGGAACACATCTCCCAGCGGAGGAACGCTGGATGTGGACATCATTCATCCTGAAAGGGGGGTGCCGGCTGTCGAAAATATTGTCTACGTGAATATCGGCAATATGAAGCCGGGCAGGTATCTTTTCCTGGTCAATGTATTCTCCAACCGCGGCGGCAAAAGCGGCTTCCGCGCCGAGATCGAGATACAGGGACAGACCTGGCACTATGACAGGGGTGACGTCGGTAATCGGAAGAACATTGAGGTGGCGGAGATCACTGTGGACAAAAATCACAGGGCCACGATCCGGCACATCCTGGAACCGTCGGATGAGAGAATCTCGTCCATGGAGATCTGGGGTCTGAAGACCAACACCTTTGTTCCTGTGACCTCCATCATGTGCAGCCCCAACTACTGGGACGGCAGGCAAGTTGGCAACAAACACTATTTCTTTACCCTTGACGGGTGCGTCAACCCGGAGAATCCGAATGCCTGGTACAACGAATATCTCAAGGAGGAGCTGGTGGCCAACCACCGCCGGGTCTTTGAGGCCCTGGGGGCCAGGGCCCATGTGGAGGATACCCACGACCAGCTCTCCGGCCTGGGCTTCTCGGTGACGATCCGGAACGATCTGATCGTCCGGGTGACCGGCAGGAGCCAGAGGACCATGAGGATCCGTTTCTGAGGCAGAAGGTTCACTGAAATCCTGCAAACCATATCAATACAAAGAAGGAGGTACAAAATGGCTGATATATTTTTCAATGCAGTGAAGAACAAGTACAGATTCCCGTCCAAGAGGGGCAACCTGACCACCGAGCAGCTTTTTGATCTCAACATGGAGAGCCTGGACGAGATCTACAGCGAGCTGTCCGCCAGACTCGAGGCCATGCCCAAGAAGAGCCTGCTGGCGCCCCGCTCCGACGAGAGCGATGAGCTCAAGGAGAAGGTGGCCGTCATAGAAGCGGTGTTCGCCTACAAGATGGCTCTCCGTGAAAAGGCCCGTAAGGCTGAGGAGAACCGTCTCCAGAAGCAGAAGCTCCTCGCCCTTCTCGAGAAGAAGAAGGATGCAGCCCTCGAGGGCATGTCTGAGGAAGAAATCCTCAGAAAGCTGGCAGAGCTCGACGATAACTGAAGGAAGCAGGCAGGCGGGTCGGGACCCGTCTGCCCGTTTTAGCGACCTGCTCCTTCTCCTGGGAGGGAGCAGGTCCATTGGCATTTAACGCAGGCTGCATGCGTGGCAGCAGGAACGCATTCCAGCCGGACCGGGTGTGAGAATCCGGAGCCGCGATATGCGTGCGGAGGGTGAGACAAAATGGCTGATGACAGGGGAAGGATCAACGGGTTCGGCGCAGGATTCCTGGGAGACGTCCTGAAGGATCTCAAGGTCCGGATGGAAAATGAAAACAAGCCTCCTGAAAAAGCCCGGCGCAAGCGTGCCTCATCGAAAACGGGGGAGAAGAAGGGAGCCGGCGCCGCGCCGGGAGACCCTTCTGAGGCTGCGTCTGCCCGGGCCGGCAGGCCGGGAGAGTCACAGGCAGCTGCGCCTGCCCAATCCGGCAGGCCTGGAGGATCTCCGGCTTTTGCGCCTGTTCTTGCAGAGTCGGATTCCAGCGGTGTTCCGACGGCTATGCCCCATCAGCCCGTTTCGGGCAGCGACGATGGCTCCTTCAGCGCTGCGCCGGGTTCACGACCCTCCGACTTCAGACCCGGAGACCTGATCCGGAACACTTATCGGGTACGATCTGAGCCTGTCCGGGGCGGCATGGGCTCCGTGTGGCGTGTCCACCATACCGGATGGGATGTGGACCTGGCCATGAAGAGGCCCAGACCCGAGGCCTTCCGCACGGAGGATCAGAAAAATGCATTCACCAGAGAGTGCAGCTACTGGATGGACCTGGGCCTTCACCCCAATATCGTCTCCTGCTACTATGTGCGCGAAATAGAGGGCATTCCCACCATCTTTTCGGAGTGGATGGAAGGCGGAAGCCTGGAGAGCCGCATCAAGGACGGCTCGCTCTACGAGGGGACCGAGGCGGAGATCAGAGAGAGGCTGCTGGATATTGCGGTGCAGTTCGCGCGCGGGCTTCATTTCGCCCACGAGAACGGTCTGATCCATCAGGACGTGAAGCCGGACAACCTTCTGCTGGGCACAGGCTGGGATGCCAAGGTCAGCGATTTCGGACTTGCCAGGGCCAGGACGATGCTCACATTTCTGGAGGGCCAGGCGACGGAGCAGGATTTCGACACGGATGCCACTGTCGTGAGTCCCACCGGGGGCAGGACGCCGTCCTACTGCTCACCCGAGCAGGCGGCGGGGCAGCTCCTGACAAGGCGGACGGACATTTACAGCTGGGCTGTCTCCGTCCTGGAAATGTATCTCGGCAGGAAGCCCTGGGCCCACGGGCGCGAGAGCACCGGACCCCTTGTCGGCGTGGCCTGCCAGGACTATTTTGAGATGTGTACCGACCGGCCCATACCGGATGCGCTGCAGGACCTGCTTCGCCATTGCCTCGCCCATGACCCGGACGACCGCCCCCGGGATTTCGGTCTTGTGGAGGCTGAGCTTCTGAACATATATCGGGCCGAGACCGGAACGGAATACAAGCGCCCGGAGCCGAAAGCCGCGTCGGATACGGCTGCTTCCCTGAATAACCGCGCCCTCAGTTATCTGGACCTGGGAAAGACGGAGGAAGCGAGAAACCTGTGGGAGAAGGCTATCATGAGCGACACAGGAGACTTTAATTGTCAGTACAATCTCGCCGTCCTGCTTTGGAATGAGGGGAAGATATCCTATGAGGAGCTTGTTGATCGGGTCAGAGGGCACTGCGACAATACAAAGGAGGCGAAAAAACTTACCGAACTGGTGGTGAGCATAGGGGGAGAGGAGACATACGAAGACAGATATGTTGACAGGCAGGATCCCAACTTTTGGTATGACGATAAGAGTTGGGAATTCGACCGTGAGAAGGGCAGGACCAGACTTTATCGATGGGATCCGGATGCCCCCGACGGCCGTCGTGTTTTTGGACACATGTATAAAGACGACAATGGAACTTGGTGCATAGAAAAAGAGAATGGTGAGGTTCTCAGGCTGCCCGCTCTGGACCCGTCCGTTACGAGCGCGGACGGAAGCAAGCTTTTGTGCAGGAAAGAAGAGCAGGGCTGGTGTATCGTGGACATAGCTTCCGGCCAGGTCCATGCACTCGATTATCTTTCCGGAACAGATCCTTCCGTTTCCTATAATACCCACACACCGACATTTGTCAGTCTTGACGGCACTGTTCTTGAAGCAGGCAGCCAGTGCCTGGAACTCCTTGAAACGTACACGGGCCGCCGGTTGGGAAGCAGGCCCTACGAGCCGGATGAGAACTGGATGATTTTAGTGGGGGCTCCCCAGGGCTTCTACTGTCCGGATGGACCCATCGCCTACAGGACCAAAAGCTATGGGTATGAAAAATATATAAAAACGCCTCGCGTGGGTGTGGTACTGCCCTGGAGTGTGACGCGGATCCGGGATTACAGGGAGGTGCTGGACGAGGAGAGGAGGCTGTGCGCGGCAGTGCCCGCCGCCAGGGAAGCGCTCTCGGCCGGAGACGCGGCGAAGGCAAAGAATCTGCTGGAAGCCTTTGCGGAGAGCGGTTCTTTGTCCCGCAGCGAGGAAGCTCTCAGGATATGGACCGAGCTGGGAAAATACTATGACAGAACATTTCTCCTGGCCGTCGTGCCGACGGAAGATCCTCCCGCTCCCGATCCCGCCTCCTTCATACCGGACAGCGCTCCGCGGAAGGCCCCGGTCAACTGTGCCAATAACGGAGTGCTTTTCATCCGCGCGAGGGTCACGTCACTCCTCGAGCATATGGGGAATACCGGTGACTGGTATGCCGACATCGAGTGGTCACTGACAGGGTATGACAGTGCCAATCGTGATCAAAAGGTATTCTTCCTGCCGAAGCTCGACTGGGATACCCAGTGGAACGAAGACGAGTGGGATACAGATATTACTCCGCACTTTGGAAAAGACGGAAGAATATACTGGCCTCATTACCAGATGAATACACACAGCCTGGGAAGCGTGGGAATCGATCCTGCCGACCCGGAAACCCAGATAAAGATGGACATGGTCTTCTATCTGGCGGCGGGGGTGGAGCTTCGCAACACGAAGGAAGGGCTCAAGATCGGTCATTCGCTCCTTCCTGACGAGACCTTTACCGGCGCTTATCCGCTCTGGTACGCGGACATCATACCCGGATCGAAGAGGAATTACAGGCTCGTCTGGCGCTACGGAGACGTGCTTACACAATAGACAAACGATGCCGGTTCACGTCCGGGCAGGAGGAAGAGCGCATGGGTGACTTCAGGAATAATGGTTTCGGTGCCGGCTTTTTGGGCGACGTCCTAAAAGACCTGCGCGTCCAGATGGAAAATGAAAACAAGCCCGGGAAAAAAGAAAGACCGGCCGGCCCGGCAGCGAAGAAGGAGAACAGGAAGCCGGGGGGCGGGAAGACATACGCGCCGGTTGATAATTCGCCGGGAAGACCGACGGCCATGCCTGCTCAGCTCATGGCGGCAGGAACAGATGGATCCGGTAACAATGCTCTCGGTCCCCGGTCTTCTCTCTACCGGCCGGGCGACCTGATCCTGGATACCTACAGGGTGGAATCCAGGCCGATATACGGCGGCATGGGGGCAGTTTGGCGCGTCCATCACACGGGCTGGGACGCGGACCTGGCCATGAAGCGCCCCAGGCCGGAGGCCTTTCAGACGGAGAAGCAGAAGGAGAACTTCACTGCCGAGTGCCGATATTGGATGGACCTGGGCCTTCACCCCAATATTGTCTCCTGCTATTACGTCCGTGAAATCGAGGGCGTGCCGACTATTTTCTCCGAGTGGATGAACGGGGGAAGTGTCGAGGCCCGTATAAAGGACGGTACCCTCTATCAGGGAGGGCCGGCGGAGGTCTCGGAA
>CACXEL010000446.1 GCA_902766655.1 uncultured Lachnospiraceae bacterium
CCGTAGATGACGCCGCTCTTCATGCTGTCCACCGTGTTGCGCCCGATGGCCTGGCGCGGCGAGGAGGTGTCGATCCGGGGCAGCTGGGAGGTGCCGGCCACCAGAGCGTTCAGGGAGAGCTGGAGGCCGGGCATGATGCTCCCGCCCAGAAAACTCCCGTCGGCCGCCAGGGCCGTGATGGTGGTGGCGGATCCCATGTCGATGATGATGAGGGGCGGCCTGTAGGAGACCAGGGCGCCGACGGCCGTGACGGCCATGTTGGCCCCGAGCTGTTTGGGATCGTCGATGCGGATCCTGAGGCCGTTCTTAAGGCCCGGCCCGACCACCAGGGCCGAGACGCCGAAGCTCTTTTCCAGGGCATTCTGCAGGACCTTGGTGAGGGGCGGGACGACGCTGGAGATGATGGCGCCTTCGATGGGGCTGCTCTCGTACCCGTGAAAGGCCATGACGCTGCGGATCCTTGAAGCGTACTCGAAGGTGGTGGCCTTCATTTCCGTGTTCAGGTATTCGGCGAAGAGGATGTCATCGCCCGCCAGGGCACCCACCTCGATCCGAGTGTTTCCGATGCTGACGGTCAGAAGCATAGGGACCTCCTTATTTCAATGCAGGAACAGCTCGACGACAAAGACGACCGCGCAGGCGCCGCAGGCCACGAAAAGCAGGCTCTTCCCGCGGACAGCCAGGAAAACGGCCACCAGGAAGCCGATCAGGGCGGACAGGAAGTAGTCCGTCGCACCGAGTATGGCCGGGAACGTCATGGCGGCCAGGGTCGCGTAAGGGACGTAATAGAGGAAGGAGCGGATGAAGGGGCTCCTGATCTCCCCCCGGATCAGGGTCAGCGGCAGGGCGCGGATCAGGTAGGTGACGGCCGCCATGACCAGGATGTAAATGTAGACCTTGGGCATTTCACGCTTCCTCCTTTTCCTTGACCGGCCAGATGAGGGCGCAGGCTGAGGCGACCAGGACCGTGATGATGATAATGCGCATACCGTCGGACAGTTCCCTGATGAGGGGCGCGTAGGCGGCAGCGGTGCTCAGGATCATGCCGCCGAGGACCGCTATGAGGACCGGCCTCGACTTGGTGGCAGGCGGAATGATGATGGCGATGAACATGCCGTAGAGGGCGATGCCCAGGGCGCTGATGGCCGATTCCGGCAGTATGGCGCCGGCAGCGGCGCCGAAGACGGTACCGCCTGTCCAGCCCAGAACGGAGATCAGGATCAGTCCATAGGAATAGAAGGGATTCAGCTCCCCTTCCGTGAGGACCGACACGCCGAAGATCTCATCGGTCACGCCGTAGGCGATGCCGAGCCTGGCCGCCGTGCCGGTGCGGGAGGTCAGCTTCTGTGAGAGGGCCGTGGACATGAGGAGGTAGCGGAGGTTGATGATGAGCTGAAGGACGGCCATCTCGACGTAGGAGCCGCCCGCGATGATGACGGAGAGGCCGGCGAACTGGCCGGCGCTGGTCACGTTCATGAGGGAAAGCATGCCCGCCTGAAAGACGGTCAGACCGCCCTCCACCGCCTGAATGCCGAAGGCGAAGGAGACGGCAAAGTACCCCATACAGATGGGCAGGCCGTTCCGGAGGCCCTTTTTGAACCATTGTCTGTTATCCATAGCGTTTGATACCATTTTTGCCTGCTGAGGCGCGCTGCCGGAATAAAAAAGGATGCCGCCCCATTATAGCACGGCATCCTGAAAAAGTAAGGGTCAATCGGGAATCAGTCGATCTGATTCTCGGCGGCGACCAGGTTGAGGGCGCCGTATTTCTCGCGGAGCTTGGGCTTTTCGATCTTGCCCGTGGCATTTCTGGGCACCGGCTCGAGGAAGATCTCACGCGGACGCTTGTAGCGCGGGAGCTTGAGGCAGAAGCGCTCGATATCCTCCTTGGTGCAGGTGTAGCCCTCCTTGATCTCCACGATGGCAGCGGTCTTCTCTCCCAGCCGGCTGTCGTGGAGACCGATGACGGCCACGTCCTTGACCGGCTCGAAGTTGTGGAGGAAGTCCTCGATCTGGACCGGGTAGATGTTCTCGCCGCCGGAGATGATGACGTCCTTCTTGCGGTCCACCAGGTAAATGAAGCCATCCGCGTCGTACTTGGCCATGTCGCCCGTGTAGAGCCAGCCTTCCTTGTCCATGACCTCGGCCGTGGCGATGGGATCCTTGTAATAGCAGGTCATGACGCCGGGGCCGAAGACGGCGAGCTCGCCGACCTCGTCCACGCCGGTGATCTCATTTCTCTGCTCGTCGACGATCTTGGCCTTCCAGCCGTAGCCGGGAACGCCGATGGCGCCGACCTTGTCGATGTTCTCGACGCCCAGATGGACGCAGCCGGGGCCGATGCTCTCGGAGAGGCCGTAGTTGGTGTCGTACTGGTGGTTCGGGAAATAGTCCTTCCAGTGGCGGATCAGGCTCCTGGGGACCGGCTGGGCACCGATGTGCATGAGGCGCCACTGTTTGAGCTCGTAGTTGTCCATGCTGAGGGCGCCGCTGTCCAGGGCGTCCAGGATATCCTGGGCCCACGGCACGAGGAGCCAGACGATGGTGCAGTGCTCGCGGGAGACGGCCTCCAGGACGTCCTTGGGCTTGGTGCCCTTGAGGATGACGGCCTTGGAGCCGGACAGAAGGCTGCCGAACCAGTGCATCTTGGCCCCCGTGTGGTAGAGGGGCGGAATGCAGAGGAAGACGTCGTTGTGGGTCTGGCCGTGGTGCTTCTGCTCCACCCTGGCGGAATGCATGAGGGACTCGTGGTTGTGGAGGATGGCCTTCGGGAAGCCGGTGGTGCCGGAGGAGAAATAGATGGCCGCATTGTCCTCGTCGGTGATGAGGATCCGGGGGTCACGGCTCGAGCAGTTGCTGGTCAGCAGAACGTAGTCCTCGGCAAAGCGGGGGCAGGCCTCGCCGTAGTAAAAGAGGAGGCGGTTGTGGGAAATGCGGTCCGCGATCTCCTCGATCCGGCCGATGAATTCCACACCGAAGACGAGGACGTCGCAGTCAGCCTTGTTGACACAGTACTCGATCTCATCGGCGGTATAGCGGAAATTGAAGGGTACGGCGATGGCGCCGGTCTTCAGGATACCGAAGTAGATGGGCAGCCACTCCAGGCAGTTCATCATGAGAATGCCGACCTTGTCGTCCTTCTTGATGCCGCGCTCGATGAGGAGGTTGGCGAAGCGGTTGGCTTTCTCGTTGAAGACGCGCCAGGTGATCTCACGCCTGTAGGGGCCGACGTTGGCCGGCTCGACCAGGTCGTAGTCGCGCCAGGTGATCCTGCGGTCGTCGGACTTGGCGGGGTTCAGTTCCACCAGGGCGGTCTCTTCGGGATAAAGCTTGCAGTTCTGTTCCAGTAAGGCTGTAATAGGCATTGTCAGGTTGCTCCTTGTTCTTTATTTTCAGGGTTTCGTCTTATGAACGCTTCAAAATACTTTTGCCATTTAAAGCGTTACGCTTTTTTACGCTAAAGTATACTATACATCTTTAAAAAATAAAGTCAAGGCGCAAAATGCTTCAGCCTGCTCTTTTTGACAGGAAGGGAGGGCCCTTTTTTCTCAAAATCGGAGATTCTGAGAAAAAAGGGCCCTCCCTTCCTGTCAAAAAGAGCCTTCATTTTTTCCTGCCGGCGAATTTGTCCGTGATGAAGGAGAAGGGCCTGGCCCTGTAGCAGGTCCCGTCCAGGATCTCTTTGAGGCCCTTGCGGTGTCTGTAGATCATCATGAGG
>CACXEL010000447.1 GCA_902766655.1 uncultured Lachnospiraceae bacterium
GCCGTCCACATCCCCACGGCTGCCGGCAAATCATCAAAGTATGCATCATGTTCGAATAAAAAGAGACCCGGGATCGGCGCCCTCCTGAGAGGCCGCCGATCCCGGGTCTCATTTTTCTGATGGGAATCAATCTTTTTATCTGGTCAGTCTCATCATGATCTCGTTGGAGCGCTTCACGAAGGCAGTCATCTCCTCCTGGGTCATGGGCTTGTGGGACAGGAGGGCCAGGTCATACAGCTGGCAGCAGATGACCGGGGTGATGTCCTCCTCGGGGTTGTCGAGAACGTACTTGACCAGCGGGTGGCCGGCGTTCAGGACCAGCTCCTCCTGGCCGCCGAACATGGACGGGTCGTCGCCCATGCCGTAGGCCTTCATCATATCCTGCATACGGCGGCTCTGCTCGGACAGGGTCATGATGGCAGCCACGTCCTCGTCAGTCATGTTCTCCGCCCGGACAGTGAGCTTGTCGTTGCCCAGGGCCTTCTGGAAGAGGCCGCTCAGGGTCTCGGCGTCCTCCTTGCTGACCTCGCCCTCGGCGAAGCCGGCCGCCACCTCGGAGTCAATCCGGGCGAACTTGAGCTTTTCGTTCCGGGTCTCCAGGGTCTGGATGAAGGGGTTGTCGATGTTCTGCTTCAGGATGACCGCATCACGGCCGGCCTTGCGGAACATGGCGATGTACTGGGCCTGCTGGACCTCGTCGGTCACGTAGTAGACGGTATCCTTCTCCGGCTCCTTCGGCTCCTCTTCGTCGGATTCGACAGCTTTGCCGTCGACCACCTCGGCGTCGATGACGTCCTTGTCTTCATTTTCAGCCTCGGCGTTCTCCTCCTTGGCCCTGGCCTCCCCGATCTTGTTCTTCTCGGAGTACTCCTTGAGGGTCAGGAACTTGTCATCCAGATCCTTGAAGAGCATGTAGTCCATCATCTTGTCGGCGAACTTGGTGTCCTTGATGCAGCCGTACTTGATGAAGGGGGCGATGTCGTCCCAGTACTTCTCGTAGTCCTCGCGCTGGGTCTTGCACATGCCGGAGAGCTTGTCCGCCACCTTGCGGGAAATGTAATCACAGATCTTCTTGACGGTACCGTCGTTCTGCAGCGCGCTTCTGGAAACGTTGAGCGGCAGGTCCGGGCAGTCGATGACGCCCTTCATGGTCATGAGGAACTCGGGGATGACTTCCTTGATATTGTCGGCAATGAAGACCTGGTTGTTATAGAGCTTGATGGCGGACTCCAGGGTATCGTACTCGATGTTGATCCGCGGGAAATAGAGAATGCCCCGAAGGTTGAAGGGGAACTCCGTGCTCAGGTGGATCCAGAAGAGGGGCTCCTTGTAATCGTTGAAGACCTTGCGGTAGAAGGCCTTGTACTCTTCGTCCGTGCATTCGGAAGCACGCTTGGTCCAGAGCGGGTTCACATCGTTGATGGGCTGGGGAACGGGCTTTGTCTCCGGCACGAAAGCGTCGCGGACTGCCTGCTCGTCGAAGGTCTCCCCCTTCTCCTCCGCTTCCTTTCTGGCCTTCTCGATCCTGTCGCTCAGATTCTTCTCGTTGCGGATCCTGCGGTTCTCGTCCTCTGTCTCCTCTCTCTTAACGGCAGCGCTGCTCTCGTCGGTCAGGTAGATCTCGGTGGGCATGAAGGAGCAGTACTTGGTCAGGATCTCGCGGACCCGGTACTCATTGGCGAACTCAAGACAGTCGTCGTTCAGATAGAGGGTGATCTCGGTACCGACCTCCTCGCGGTCTCCCTTCTCGATGCTGTATTCGGACACGCCGTCGCTCTCCCAGTGGACCGGCTCGGCGCCCGGCAGATAGCTCAGCGTGTCGATGGTGACGTGGTCGGCGACCATGAAGGCGCTGTAGAAGCCAAGGCCGAAATGACCGATGATCTGGTCCTTGTCCGTCTTGCCCTCGTACTTCTTCAGGAACTCGGAAGCACCCGAGAAGGCGATCTGGGTGATGTACTTCTCCACCTCGTCGGCCGTCATGCCGATGCCGTTGTCGATGAAGGAGAGGGTCTTCTCATCCTGGTCCACGATGACCTGGATCACGTATTTATGGTCTTCGGCCGGCTTGTACTCGCCGATGCCCTCCAGCTTCTTCAGCTTGGTGATGGCGTCCGAGGCGTTGGCGACCTGCTCGCGGACGAAGATATCATGGTCGGAATAGAGCCATTTTTTGATGATCGGCAGCATATTCTCGCTGTTGATGGATAACTTACCTGTTTTAGCCATAGTCTGTACCTCTTTTATCACGCATGGAAATGAAGCCATGGTATTTTCATGGAAGGCGTCCGGCGGAAAAAGTCCTCCCGGAACGCCGTAAATGTATCATAGCCCCGAACATAAGAAAAGTCAAGATAAAAATCAGCACTCTCTTTTATTGAGTGCTAACACTGTCAGAGAACCGTTGTCCCCGGAGAGGGAGCCACGGTTCTCCTGCCCACCTGTTCCCGCGGATCTCCCGACAAAAAAGGACCCGCTCAGCGGGTCCTCTCTCCGTCCGTGAATGTGATTGTCCGTCAACCCTGAACGACCAGGAAGCCGCCCGAAGGCAGGGCGAAGACTTCCGCCTGCTCCTCCAGCTCCTCGTCATCCATGCCGTAGGTATCCATACCGATCTCCTCAAGGTAGTCCCTCAGCTCATCGGTATTCTCCACCACCTCGGCCATGACCTCGTCGAGAAATTCCTGCGCTTCCTCCAGGGTCTCCGCCACCGGCTCGTCAAAGAGCCTGTCCTGGCCATCCAGAAAGACTTTGAGACATTCCTTTGAATACTCAGCCATATCAGATCCTCCTATAGGTTCCTTTATTCTGCCTATGCCGGCGGCACCGCAGGTGCAGCGCCAGGTCATAACACAGGTTCAATCCCTCTCCTCCACGCGGAAAAAGAATTCATTGAGGCGGTATACCAGATTCGGTATCTCCTCCGGGCTCTCAATGAGGAAAGCCGCCCGGCTCTCCGCGAGCTCCTCCCGTGTCCGGTATCCCCAGAGGCAGCCCACAGGGATCATACCGGCAGCGTGGGCGGTCTTCATATCCGTGGCGCTGTCGCCGAAATACAGACACTCCTCCGGCTTCACACCGAAGAGCTGTGAGATGGCCAGCGCTCCGGCAGGGTCCGGCTTCAGGGGATACTGCCCGCTGTCTCCCTGGACCAGGTCGAAAAAATCCCGGCCGAAGGCAGCCTTGATGGCGACGCCTGCAGCCGTATCAGGCTTGTTGGTGAAGACAGCCAGACGGATGTCCTCCAGCTTCAGGGTATCCAGCGCTTCCTCCATGCCGTCGTAAGC
>CACXEL010000448.1 GCA_902766655.1 uncultured Lachnospiraceae bacterium
ACTACAGATCCATCGGCTCCTCCATCAAGCAGCGCCTTGAGGAGATTTACAACCAGTACGGCCGTTACCTCAACAAGGTCGACAGCTACGAGTTCCCGGGCCTTTCCGGCATGGACAAGATGAACGGCATCATGGAGAGCCTCCGCAAGGATCCGCCCAAGGAGTTCGCCGGCAAGGCCGTTGTCTCCGCCACCGACTATGCCGATCCGTCCCAGACAGGTCTGCCCAAGGCCAACGTCCTGACCTACAAGCTCGACGACGGCGCCAGCGTCATCGTCCGTCCGTCCGGCACCGAGCCCAAGATCAAGACCTACTTCACGACCCTTGGCAAGGATCTCGCCGAGGCCCAGGCCGAGAAGGATGCCCTGGCAGCCGCCTGCCAGTCTATCCTCGCCTGATTCTTTGCACACCCTTCCGCAGAGAGACAGGTCATCTTCCCTGAACGGGGAAGGAATCTGATTGATTGACTGCTCCCGGATATAGCCCTTCCGTTACAGGATACGGAAGGCTATATCCGGTTTTTTATGCCTTTTTGGCGCTGAAACACCGGTTACCTGTTTTATACATTGAAAATGCATAAAAATGCATGATAATTATTATAAAAACAGACGAATCCCGATAAATATATGTTGCTTTGGGATACCCTTTTATACTATAATACGTTAATGCAGAAGAACGTCCCTCGGGCGCTTCTTCAGCGAGATTTATAAAAGGGAGGATATTATTATGAAAAAACGTTTAGCTCTGGCACTTGCTGCCGTGATGACCTTCAGCCTTGCCTTTACAGGCTGCGGCGGATCATCTTCCGGTTCTTCTTCCTCTGATGCGGCTGCTGCACCGGCTGCAGAGGATACTGCGGAAGTCGCTGCTGCCAACAAGGGCGGTATGGACGGCGGCACAAGCCTCCAGTTCACCACCGGTGGCGATCAGGGTACCTACTACGGCTTCGGCGGCGTTCTGGCCAGCACTGTGACGGACGCCACCAGCACTACAGTCACCGCCATCACATCCGGTGGTTCCCAGGCCAACATCGAGGCTCTTGACGCCGGCGATGCTCAGCTCGGCTTCGTTCAGTCCGACGTTATGGCTTACGCCTATGATGGCACCCGTCTCTTCGAGGAGACCGGCGCATACGGCAATTTCTCCACAGTGGCTGCCCTCTACATGGAGCAGGTCCAGCTGGTCACCATCGACCCGGCCATCACCTCTGTCGCTGACCTCAAGGGCAAGAACGTCTCCATCGGCGCTGCCGGCTCCGGCACCTACTTCAACGCTCTCGACGTTCTCGGCGCCTACGGTCTGACCGAGGCCGATATCAACCCGACCTATCAGTCCTTCGGCGACAGCACCGAGGCTCTTCAGGACGGCAAGATCGACGCCGCTTTCATCGTTGCCGGCGCCCCGACCACCGCTGTGACCTCTCTGGCTGCTTCCAAGACCGTTTACCTGGTCAGCCTTGACGACGAGCACATCGACGCCCTGATCGCTTCCTCACCCTTCTACTCCAAGAGCACGATCCCGGCTGACGCTTACGGCCTGCAGGAAGACATCAACACCGTCGCTGTCGGCGCTGTGGTCATCGCCCGCGATGACGTCGCCGAAGCTGACGTCTACAACTTCCTCTACGGCGTTTTCGAGAACCTCGACTCCATCACAGCTGCCCACGCCAAGGGCGCTGAGCTGAGCCTTGAGTTCGCTTCCTCCGTCACCTCGGTTCCGTATCATGCCGGCGCTGCCAAGTACTTCTCCGAGAAAGGCATCACCGTCGCGACCAAATAATCAGACGCCCGAAAAGCGCCGGGAGGGATTCATTTCCCTGACCGGATGAAACAAAATGGACCGGCCACGGCGGCGCACTAATAAGCTGTCGTGGCCGATTTCATACCCGTAGACCAAGTCCTTTTTGAGAAAGGGGGAACCATGAGCAAGAAGAAGATTGATGAAAATGAAATCAAAACAGCCGCTGGTGTGATCGATACGGCCACAGGCACTGCCGAGGACGTCGAGGCGGTCATGAAAAAATATGACCGGGAATCCAATGTCCGTGTATGGGAAGGTGTGCCGAAGCAGATCGTCAGATGGCTGTCGGTGGCATTTTCCGTCTACTGCATCTGGGTCACACTTTTCTCCACGGCCATGCCGGAGGTGAGACTCAATATCTTCCTGGGCCTTATCCTCATCATGGGTTACCTGACCTACCCCATCAAGAAGGGCAACGTCAAAGTAAACCACCTGCCCTGGTACGATGTGATCATCATGATCGCCGGCGCAGGCCCCTTCTTCTACTTTGCGGCCAACGCGACTTCGATCATCAAGCTGGCGACCCGCGTCACCAAGAATCCTGTGATGGTCATCATTGCCATCTGCTCGGTCCTCGCCCTCATGGAGCTCTGCCGCCGCTGTGTCGGCCTGCCGATCCTCTGCGTGGTGGGTGCCCTGCTGGTTTATACTTTCGTCAACGTCCGGTTCGGCAAGGTCATCTATGACCTTTTCTACACCACGACCGGCCTTATGAACACCCCGATCAACGTCTGCGCCAAGTACATCGTCGTCTTCATCATCTTCGGCGCCTTCCTTGAGCGGACCGGTATCTCCAACTTCTTTATCAGCCTGGCCAACTGCGTGGCCGGCGCCTCGGCGGGCGGCCCAGCCAAGGTCGCGGTCATTTCCTCGGCCCTCTGCGGCATGGTCTCCGGATCCTCCGTCGGAAACACGGTCACGACAGGCTCCATCACGATTCCCATGATGAAGAAGACCGGTTACAAGGGAGAGTTCGCCGGCGCTGTCGAGGCTGCTGCTTCCACCGGCGGACAGATCATGCCCCCGATCATGGGCGCCGCTGCCTTCCTCATGGCAGAGTACATGGGCGTTCCCTACGGCCAGGTAGCCCTCAAGGCTGTCCTCCCCGCTGTTTTCTATTTCGCCGGTATCTATATTGCCGTTCACCTGGAAGCCAAGAAGCTTGGGCTTCGTGGCATTCCCAAGGATGAACTGCCGAAGGTCAGGGATCTGCTTCCCAAGATCTACCTTCTCGCCCCGCTCGTCATCCTGGTCGTCATGGTCTCCATGAACATCTACACCATGCAGTTCTCGGCCACGGTGGCCATCGGTATCACGATCATCGTTGGTCTCATCAACAAGGATGACCGGATCAACATTCGCAAAATCATCGATGCGCTGGAGTCCGGCGGAAAGGGTACCATCTCCGTAGCTGTCGCCTGTGCCATGGCAGGTCTCGTAGCGGGCTGCATCACCTCCACAGGTCTGGCTTCCCGCCTCATCACGCTCATTGTCGGCATTTCCGG
>CACXEL010000449.1 GCA_902766655.1 uncultured Lachnospiraceae bacterium
TCCTCGACATGCTGGATGAGAGCGACGACGTTCAGGACGTCTATCATAACTGGGACGAGGCGTAAGTCTTTTCCGCCGTCACGGGACGCGGCCACATCTCTGGCCTGACCGGCAGCGGTCCACAAGGGGATACATCCCTGCCCGGACCGGTCCCTGCCTCTATGATCAAAGGAACCATGGAACGGCTGCCGGCGGCCAGGTGCTGCTGACAGCCTTAAATGGTCGGATGCATCGACTTTTGAACACCAAGGAGCGCGGTCACTTCCTATGGACTATTTGCTGGCTATACTATCCGGTATCCTTCAGGGGGCCACGGAATTCATACCTGTGAGCTCATCCGCCCATTTCGTCATTCTGCGGGCCCTGACCCCCATGACGTCGGACGCCTCTGCCATGGATGCCTTTCTCCATCTGGGAAGCCTGGCCGGTCTTCTGCTGGCCCTGCAGCAGGATGTGGGCCACATATGTGCCCAGCTCCTTCTCATCTTCCGGGATGCCCTGAAAAATGCAGGCATTTTCCTTCGGAGCCTTCGCGACCGGGAAGAGCCGCGCTACACCAGGGCGCTGACCTCCAACTACAGGAGGCTTGCCCTTCTGATCCTGGCCGCCTCCCTGCCTACGGCGCTCATCGGCCTCGCCATGAGAGGTCTGGCTCTTCGCTTTTACAGTTCCACGCTCTATACGGGAGCCGGGCTTCTGGTCACAGGCATAGTGATCCTGGTCCTGAGCCGGATCAGACCGTACGGAAAGCTTCCTAAGGAGATTCCCGTGAGGAGAGGCTTTCTCACCGGCGTCATCCAGGGCATCTGTGTGCTGCCCGGCCTTTCCAGGGCGGGCATGACCATGTCGGGGGCCATCCTCATGGGCTTCGGAAGAAAGATGGCTGTCAGATACGCCTACCTGGTCGGCATACCGGCCATAGCCGGCGCAGCCGTCATTGAACTGGTCCTGGCCGGGAGAGGAGGCCTGATCGCCGCGGATATGCTCGGCATCTACCTTGCCGGCATGGCGGCGGCCTGTCTCGCTTCCTTCATCTTTGTGAAGGGTCTGCTCAGCCTGTCCAGGTCTCTACCCATGGCAGTTTTTGCTTTCTACAACATAATTCTGGGCATCGCGGCCATCGTGCTGCACCTGATGCCGTCCGTTTGATCGTCACAAGGGCAGAAGGGCTGCGGTATCGTTCAAACCACCGGCTTTCAGCGGCTGCCCGCATGAGGAACGCGTGATCTGCGTTCAGTTAGATTTCAGAAAAGGAACCCTATGGCAACCGGTACTAAGAAAAAGAGCACATCCCAGACCAGTTCGGGCACGAAAAAGAAGGCGGCGGCCAAAAAGACCGGCGCTTCCAAAGCTGCGTCCGGGAAGACGGCTGCCTCCGGAAAGTCCTCGACCTCTTCACGGTCCAGGGCCTCCCAGTCCAAAAAGGAGCCGGCCTCCCCGCGCGGCCGGGCATCCGTGAGCAGCAGGCAGACAACATCCGCTGCCGCCGCATTTCTCGATGAGAATTCTGAGTCCATCGGGCAGGAGATCCTGATCTGGGTGGTTGCAGCAGCGGCTGTGCTCATGCTGATCAGCTGCTTCATCCCGCAGGGGGTGGCGGGCAGCGCCATCAGCGCCTTCTTCTTCGGACTTTTCGGCTTCATGGCCTATCTTTTCCCCTTCGCTCTGTTTTTTGGTTTCGCCTATTACCTGAGGAACCGCAGCCGGGATCCCTACACCTGGCGGCAGCTCCTCGGCTTTGCATGCGCTTTTGTATTTGCCTGTGCCCTGGTGCACCTGCTGTTCTATGATAACTTCCCTGCAGACTCGCCCATTGAGTATTACCGGGTATCCTCTGAGGACCGGATCGGGGGAGGACTGACCGGCGGTACGCTGGTCTTCATTTTCCAGCTTGCCTTCGGTATTGTCGGAGCCTATGTGCTCACGATCGCAGGGCTGGCCATCTCCGTGATCATGTTCACCCAGAAGCCGTTCTTCACGTCACTCGGCATTTCCGATGAGGAGGCGCGTCAGCGAAGGCTCGCCCGTGACCGGGCCAGGGCCGAGAAGCGGGAGCGCGACGACCGCATGAGAAGACTTCGCGAGGAGAAAAGACTCGAGGAGGAGCGCAGGCTCCTGGAAGAGAAAAGGCTCGAGGAGGAGCGCAGACTCCTGGATGAGAAGAATCGGTTGGCGGAGGAGGCCCTGGCAAGGAACCGGGCCCTGGAGGCCGAGGCCGCAAAAGAGCCCGGGGAGTATGTGGAAGACCTGGACGAGAAGGCTCTGGAGGAGCAGCGCCGCATAGATATCAGCTACATGATGAACAACAGGGGTACGAGCCGGCGCGGAAGGCGGAGAGTCCGCGAAGAGTCCGCCGTCCCCGGCTTCCTCCGGGATTTCACTGCCCAGAAGGCAGAAAAGAAGAGTGCCGCGCCGGGAGAGGAACAGGAGAAGACGAAGTCAGACGGGAAGAAGGAGGATACTGCAGTCACCGCGATCATGGCGGAAGAGAGCAATTCCCTGGCAGACAATGTGACTGCCATCTTCGGGGAGAAGAGGGCCGAAGCGGTCGAAGCTGTCCCGGAGAACGCCGGCGTCTCGTCTGTGTCCGAGGAGGACTACTCCATCCTTGATGCGGAGAAGTATGCGGCCGACGAGCCGCCCGCAGACGATTTCTTCCTGGATATGGCTGAGGAGGATCCTGCTCCCGCAGAGGAGGCGCCTGCCGTGGAGGTCGAAGCACCCAGGAGGAAACGGAAGAACGGATCCCGCATGTCGGACAAGGACCTCAAAAAAGAGACTGCCCAGGTCACGCAGGCCGTCAAGGCCGAGAAGCCTGTCCGCACGGAGAATGTTGAAAATGCTGCTTCCCCGGTCCTCTATCCGGGTGAGCGCGAGAAATATCTGCCATCTCTGGAGCGCCTGGCTCCTCCTGCGGCGAAAGCCGGGGATATGCGGTCGGAGACGGAGGACAAAAAGCGTAAGCTTGCCGAGCTGTTTGCCAGCTTCAACGTGGATGCCAGGGTAGGCAACGTCAGCGTCGGACCGACGGTCACCCGCTATGAGATCTATCCCGGCGTCGGCGTCAAGGTCAGCAAGATCACCGGCCTTCAGGACGATATCAAACTGAAGCTGGCTACGGCCGACATCAGAATAGAGGCCCCGATCCCCGGCACCAACGCCATCGGCATCGAGGTCCCCAATACCACCAACGTGATTGTTCCGCTGCGGGAGATCCTGGAGGACCCGGCATACGTCCGGGCAAAGTCCAGGCTGACCTTCGCCGTGGGCAAGGATCTGGGCGGCAAGGCTGTCGTCTTCAACATCGCCAAGATGCCCCACCTCCTGATCGCGGGTGCGACGGGCTCCGGCAAGTCTGTCTGCATCAACACCGTGATCATGAGCATCCTCTACAAGGCAAGGCCGGACGAGGTCAGGATGCTGATGATCGACCCCAAGATGGTCGAGCTCAAGGTCTACGACGATCTTCCCCACCTGCTGATCCCGGTCGTTACCGACGCCAAGAAGGCGGCGGGGGCCCTCAACTGGGCTGTTCAGGAGATGATGGGGAGGTATCAGAAGTTCTCCTCCTTCGGTGTCAGGGATATCGCGGGTTACAACGCGTCCCTGGACAAGAAAAATGCGGAGATAGAAGAGCAGAATTTTATCCACGGAAACGATGAGGGCTACAAGGCAAAGGCGAGACTTGAGAAAATGCCCCAGATCGTCATCGTCGTCGATGAGCTGGCCGACCTCATGATGGTGGCCCCCAAGGAGGTGGAGGAATCCATCTGCCGCCTGGCCCAGCTGGCCAGGGCAGCGGGCATCCACCTGATCATCGCGACCCAGCGGCCTTCCGTCAACGTCATCACCGGCCTCATCAAGGCCAACATGCCCTCGCGCATCGCTCTTGCCGTCTCCTCCAACGTGGACAGCCGGACCATCATAGACATGAATGGCGCTGAAAAGCTCCTGGGCAACGGCGACATGCTCTTTTATCCCCAGGGCTACTCCAAGCCCGTCCGTGTTCAGGGCGCTTTCGTCCGTGACGAGGAGATCAGCAGCGTCATGGAGTTCTACAAGGCCATGGCTGACAATGCAGGTACGGCGGACGCTGACCAGGTCAGGGAGATCGAGGCTGCCATCACGAGCAGCGTGAACAACTCGGGCGCCGCTGCAGGTCAGGCGGAGGAGCCGGAGGACGACCGGGACGAGTATTTCGTCAAGGCGGGCCGCTTTATCATTGAGAAGAAAAAGGCCTCCATCGGCATGCTCCAGCGCAACTATAAGATCGGCTTCAACCGCGCAGCCCGCATCATGGACCAGCTGGCTGAGGCCGGCGTGGTCGGCCCCGAAGAGGGCACCAAGCCCAGAAAGATCCTGATGACCGTCGAAGAGTTCGACGCTGCCTTCGGCCGCGGCGACTTCGACCAGTTCGCGGAGGTGCCGGACGAGCTGACACCCTTTGACGAGTTCTGAGAAAAGATTCGGTGATGTAACCTATGAAATGCCAGAGTTGCGGCTGTGAGATTCCCAGCGGAATAATGTCCTGTCCCGCCTGCGGGGCGGAGGTACGCCTGGTACCGGATTACGAGTCCCTGGATGACCTCCTTAACGGCCGTTATGCCTCTGAGGAGGATGAGGAAGAAGAGCCAGCTCGTCCATTTTCCTTCAGGCTGACGGTCAGAACGGCCGCCTTCATTCTCTGTTTTCTGGCGGCTTTGGGCATTTTTCTGCATTTTTACCTTGAATCGCGGAATCGGAGAGACTATGATTATCAGTTGAAGTCGGCGCAGACCTGCCTTGACGAAGGCAACTACCTGGATGCCCTGGAGCACGTCCGGCTGGCGCTCAGGGTCAGACCTGAGGATGAAGAGGCAAGGCTGACAGAGGCGGAGATCCTGATTCGCCAGAAGGATTATGAAGCGGCCGTGCCCGTGCTCAGAGCGGTCATTTACCTGAATCCTTCCTGTCTCGAGGCCTATGACGCGCTGATCTTCATTTATTACAGCGGAGGAGATACGGCTGCCATCAAGGACCTGCTCGACAAGGCCAATCAGGTGGTGCGAGCCGAGTTCAGCGACTTCATCAGTGATGTTCCCGTCATCAGCCCTTCGGAAGGCGTCTATTACAAAGCTGTTTCCGTGGAAGGGAAGGCGGAGAAGGATGCTGTGATCCGCTTCAGCCTGGACGGGACCGATCCTCTCACGGATGGGTATGTGCTCGGAGGCTCTCTCTCCGTCGGGGAAGGAGAATACGCGATGCGCTTTAAGGCCGTGAACGAGAACGGTATTTCCTCGGACATGGCGGAGCGCAACTATACTATACTGGGGGCAGATCCCCGGGGTATCTCCATAGCGCCTTCTTCCGGAGACTATGATGCGGGTGGTACGATCCGCGTCACAGCGGAGGGCACCGATGTGCGCTACGCCTTCGATTCTGTATCCGATGCCACGGCTATCCCTCCGGATGGCATGATCGCCATGCCGGAAGGCCGGCACACCCTCTATGTCCTCATTTTCCGGGAAAATGAAGACCTGGCGGCTGTCACGAGCCGCACCTACTACGTCAGTTAAGTCTGAATCAGTATTGCCTGACTTCCGGCTTCTGTATTATACACTGCCTCTTGAAGAGGGGCAGGACCGCTACTTATGGAGGAGGTAACCATGTACAAGATCCTTAAAAAAGAGCAGCTCAGCGAGGTCGTATGGCTGATGGACGTCGAAGCTCCGCTGGTTGCCCGTCACTGCCAGCCCGGGCAGTTCGTCATTGTCAAGAAGGATGAGATCGGCGAGCGTATTCCGCTGACCATCTGCGACTATGACAGAGAGCGCGGCGTCATCACTATCGTTTTTCAGCCGGTAGGCGTCTCTTCCACCAAGTTCCTCGAGCTGGAGGAGGGCGACTCCTTCCAGGATTTTGTCGGACCGCTCGGCAGACCTTCCGATATCCTTGACATGAGCGAGGAGGAGCTCAAGAGCAAGAAGTTCCTCTTTGTCGCCGGCGGTGTCGGCACGGCTCCCGTTTATCCCCAGGTCAAGTGGCTCCATGAGCATGGAATCGCGGCCGATGTTATCATCGGCGCCCGCACCAAGGACCTTCTTTTCTTTGAGGACAAGATGCGCGAGGTCGCCGGCAACCTCTATATCACCACGGATGACGGCTCCTACATGCACAAGGGCGTCGTCACGACCGTGATCGATGAGAATGTGGCGGCAGGCAAGGAATACAACCACTGCGTTGCCATCGGTCCCATGATCATGATGAAATTTGTCTGCCTCACCACCGCCAAATACAACATTCCGACCATCGTCAGCATGAACCCGATCATGGTTGACGGCACCGGTATGTGCGGCGCCTGCCGTCTGACCGTCGGCGACGAGATCAAGTTCGCCTGCGTGGACGGACCCGAGTTCGACGGCTTTAAGATCAACTGGGCAGAGTGCATGAAGAGATCTCAGATGTACAAGACCGAGGAAGGCCGTGCCATGCTCGCCTACAAGGAAGGCAAGAGCCACCACGGCGACTGCGGCAATGGAGGTGACAAATAATGGCAGCAAAAGGTATGGTAAGAGTCCCGATCAGGGAGCAGGAAGCTAAGGTCCGCGCCACCAATTTTGAGGAGGTCTGCCTCGGCTACAACGAGGAGGAAGCCGTCGCGGAGGCGGAGCGCTGCCTCAACTGCAAGAATCCCCGCTGCGTACAGGGCTGCCCTGTCAGCATCAATATCCCCGGCTTCATCCAGAAGGTCAAGGAACGCAATTTCGAGGAAGCCTATCAGATCATTTCCCTCTCCAGCGCCCTTCCGGCTGTCTGCGGCCGCGTCTGTCCGCA
>CACXEL010000450.1 GCA_902766655.1 uncultured Lachnospiraceae bacterium
AGGCAAAACCGGAAAGGAAGGCCAAGCCTGCCCCCGCAGCGCGCAAGAAGGGAGTTACGCCTATGGAAGTGAACGTCATTCGTCCGACCTCCATGGATGACACCAAGGATATCGCGGATACCCTCATGGACACCTGCACGGTGGTTCTCAACCTGGAGGGCATCGACGTCGATCTGGCCCAGCGCATCATTGACTTTACCTGCGGCACCTGCTATGCCCTGGGCGGCGGACTTCAGAAGATTTCCAGTTATATTTACATCCTGACGCCTGCCGACGTCGACATTTCAGGCGACGTCACCAGTATCCTGAGCGGTGCCTTCGATATTCCTTCCATGAGATCCCCCTACTGACCTCTGCTTTATGATTACAAGAGAGTATCCGCGCCCTATGCGCAGATACTCTTTTTTAGCTGTACGCGCAAATCGGCAAGGGCAGCCACGCTGTCCGCTGTATGTGCGCTCAGTGAATGACCGGGTCAGGCCTTCGCCTGATGTTTCCGGCAGATGCCTGCGTTCCAGGGAGACATTTCATTAAGTGCTTCCGCCATCCCAGAAGGAGACCAAGCCATGCCCCTTTATTTCAAGAACTCTTTCCATGATTTGGCCAAGGCCTGCGACAAGGCAGGGCTGGGCCGTGAGCGCGTCTGTATAGTCTGTGACACCAACACGGCGCCCCTTTACGCCAAGGATGTGAGCGACGCACTGGCCAAAAGGTTCCGCCAGATTGACGTCTATGCATTTCCGGCCGGGGAGGAAAACAAGACCCTCGCCTCCATCGAGGCCCTCTACGGCTTTCTGATTTCCAGACATTACGACCGCCACGATACCCTGCTGGCATTGGGCGGCGGCGTTGTGGGCGATATGACCGGATTCGCGGCGGCCACCTATCTCCGGGGCATCCGCTATGCCCAGATCCCGACGACTCTTCTGGCCCAGGTGGATTCCAGCATCGGCGGCAAGACAGGCGTGGATTATGAAGGCTACAAGAACATGGTGGGCGCTTTCCACATGCCTGCTTTCGTTTTTACCAACGTTCGGACCCTGGCGACCCTTCCGGCCGACCAGTTCTCCTCCGGCATGGGAGAGGTCCTGAAGACCGCATTGATTGCCGATGAAAAGTTCTATGAATGGACCATAGGACATATGGAGGAGATCGGTGACCGCAACTTTGAGACCATCCTCAAGATGGTCAAATCTACGGCTGCCATCAAGGAAGCCATCGTGGAGCGCGACCCGACCGAGAAGGGTGAGCGCGCCCTCCTCAATCTGGGTCATACCATCGGCCATGCCATCGAGAAATACAAGAACTTCTCCATGTTCCACGGACAGTGCGTTGCCCTGGGATGCATTGCGGCGGCCAGCATCAGCCGGGGGCGTGAACTCATTTCCCCGGAGGAGCTCTATGAGATTCGGGATATGTGCGTGGCTTTCGACCTGCCCATGTTCGTCGACGGTATCGATGAGCAGGCAGTTCTTGAAATCACAAAGGCAGACAAAAAGATGAAGGGCGGACAGGTGCGATTCATCCTCCTGAAGGGGATCGGTGAGGCCTTTATCGCCGACGACGTGACTGACGAGGAGATTCTGAACGGAATCCGTTTCATCAATGGGGATGGCATAGTCTATGAAGAGTGACGTGACCGAAAAGGTCAGAGACATAGTAGCGGGGCTGATCGTCGTGGCAGTCCTGACCGGTCTGGACCAGTACACCAAGGTCCTGGCGGCCAGATACCTGCCCGGCAGGCCGGTGGAGATCATAAAGGGTGTATTCAAGCTCCAATACCTCCAGAATACCGGCGCGGCGTTTGGTCTCTTCAGCAACCAGATGATCTTTTTCTACGTTATAACAGTGGCATTTCTTGCTCTGGCTGTCTTCTTTTACCTGCGGGCGCCACGCGGCAGGCGCTTTTTACCGTTGCGGATCATCGCCCTTTTTCTCATGGCCGGTGCGCTGGGGAACTTCATTGACCGGGTCTCTTTCCGGTATGTGAGGGATTTTCTCTACTTCTGCCTCATCGATTTCCCCATCTTCAATGTGGCGGACATCTACGTCACCTGCTCGGCGGCCGCCATCTTCGCGCTTATGCTCTGGTTCTACAAGGACCCGGACCTGGATGAGCTCGAGAAGGCCATAAGGTTCCGCCGGACGGAGGAAGAAAAATGAAAACAGCTCCCTCCACCCGTTCGGAAGATGATATCCTTGCTGTCCGGGTCCTGACTCCGGACGAGGAGCAGGAGGGCATGCGGGCCGACCGCTTCCTGGCCGACGAGCTGGGCGATCTGTCCCGGACCAGGATCCAGAGTCTCATGGACGAAGGACTCATCACCCTGGGCGGCAAAAAGCTCAAAAGCTCCTACAAGGTCTCGGCAGGGGAGGAGATCACGGTCCGCCTGCCGGCTCCCGAACTGCCGGATATCGAGCCGGAAAATATACCGCTGGACATTCTCTACGAGGATGATGACGTTCTGATCGTCAACAAGCCCAAAGGAATGACAGTTCATCCCGCCCCAGGACACCTGAGCGGCACACTTGTCAATGCTGTCCTCTGGCACTGCGGCGACAGTCTCTCCGGCATCAACGGCATCCTGAGACCGGGCATCGTCCACAGGATCGACAAGAATACCACAGGCGCCCTGATCGTGTGCAAGAATGATGCAGCCCACCGGTCCATCGCCGCCCAGCTCAAGGAGCATTCCATCACCCGCCGCTATCTCGGTATCGTGATCGGAGCCCCGAAGGC
>CACXEL010000451.1 GCA_902766655.1 uncultured Lachnospiraceae bacterium
GTTCAGGTAGGTCACGACGCCGCCCTTGACAGCCTCGGATACCTTGACGTCGACAGCCTTCTTCTCGTCCATGGCGCGCTTGAAATCAGCCCATGCCAGCTCATCGGCAGCAGCCTTCCTGGAAAGCTGAATGTTGCCGTGTCCATCGTCCATGCGGATGACCTTGGCCTGGACCTTCTCGCCGACCTGCACGTCCTCCTTGATGGAGAACTTGGGGTCGCCCGAGTAATCCTGGGGAAGAATGACGCCTTCAGCGTAGTACTGAAGGTCCACTGTAACCTCGCTCTCACTTACGCCGATAACGGTCCCTTCTACGATGTCACCCTTCTTGATCTGGCGCATGGAGGCGTTAAGCTCAGTCTTATAGTCCTCCATCGACTCGGCAGGTGCTGCCTCGACGACCGGGGCCTCTTCCCTCACTTCTGTATCATTAGTCACTTTGATCTCGTCCATTGCTTTTCCCTCCACATAATTGCTGATTAGGCTCTACGCCCATACCCTATAGTCTATCATTTTTTTTTCGGTATGCGAAGAGGTAATTTTCTTTTTTTTAATAATATACTATGCTTAAAAAGGTGCTGCAGTATGCTATAATAAAAAAGTGTGTTCTATGCGCTAAGAATAAGTCTCAGAGAGGCCTTTCATGAATAATACGGAAAATCAGAACCCTGCCGGGAAGCCGAAGCTCTCCGTAAAGCTCCTCCTTCTCATCCAGCTGGGCGTCATCCTCTACACCTGCTCATCCATCTGCGCCAAGATGACCTCCCGCCATCCGGCCATGTCCCTCATGTGGATCGTCTGGCTCGGCCTTGAGGTCTTCTGCCTCGGCGTCTACGCCATCTACTGGCAGCAGATCATAAAGCGCGTGGACCTGTCGATCGCCTACGCCAACCGGGCGACGGCCATCTTCTGGTCCATGATGTGGGCGGTCCTTATTTTCAGTGAGCATATCACGGTGGCCAACGTCCTCGGCGTTCTGGTCATCTTTGCGGGAATCATGGTGGTGAACAGAGATGCTGCGTGACTTTAATCCCTGGATTTTTATCATTGCAATCAGCGCGACGGTGGCCTCCTTCGCGCAGGTCCTCCTCAAAATGAGCGCCGGAAAGCGCCATAAGAACTGGATCTTCGAGTACCTGAACCCTTATGTGATCGGCGGCTACGGCCTCATGTTCGTGGGCATGTTCCTCAACATATTCGCCTACTCCCGGGGCGTCCAGTACAAGAACGGACCGATCATGGAGTCCACCGGCAACATCTGGGTGGTGGTGCTGAGCGCGCTCTTCTTTAAGGAGGCGATCACGAAGAACAAGGTGCTGGGGAATGTCCTCATTTTCCTGGGCATCGCGATCTTTTACATAGGCTGGTCGGACATCTCCCCGGCCCTGGCCTTTCTCGAGAGGGATATACTCTCGTTCTTTGGCTGAAAAATGAGACCCGGCCCACTCTGCCGGATGGAGGAAAGAATATGGCTAAGAATATTTTAGACTGTGTGGATGAGGTGCTGGATGCCGTCGACCGCGCTGTGGCGACCGGCGATTTCTCCGGCCTGAGTGACGAGGTCAAACGGCAGACCCGGGACTTCTCTTCCGGTGCCCGGGACTACTGGAACGGGAACTATAACGCCGGGCATACGTCCAACCGCTACTCTGCCAACAACTACCGCAACAATTACCGGTACGGACAGGGCGCAAACCAGCAGAACGGCCGGTACGGACAGGGTGCCTACGGCGGAAACCGCCAGGCCGGTCAGTCCGGGCAGGGGACCTACGGCGGAAGCAGGCAGACCGGCCAGTACGGCCAGAGGACCTACAGCGGCCGGCAGATGAACAACCAGACCTACTCCAACGCGCAGGGGCCCGCCCGCCAGTACCAGGGCGGCCATATGGAGAAGCCGACCTATGCCAGGAGCGGGGCGCAGACGAGGGGCGTGCCTGAGAACGAGTGGCTCAAGGAGGACGAGTATTTCAAGGCCCCCGGCGGACAGACCGGCGCCATCGCCCAGGGAATATTCGGTATTGGGATGGCAATCGTCTTCGGCATCGGCGCCCTGATCAGCATTATTTTCGGGCTCATCGGCAGCGGCAGCCTTCCCCTCATGGTCATCCTCTCGATCCTGACGGCTCTCTTCGGCGTGCTGGGCGGCATGGGCGTCCGCAAGAGCAAGCTGGCCAGGCACTTTATCGCCTTCCGGAAGAAGCTCAAGAAGAACAAGTACGCCACCACCGAGGAGCTCGGCGCGGCCGCCGGCATCGACAAGGACAAGGCCATCTCGGAGCTCAAGGAGCTTACGAAGGACGGGTGCTTCAAGCAGGGTCACTTCGACGAGAAGGAGACCACCTTCATCGCCACCGACGAGATCTACATGCAGTACCTGAACGCCGAGCGCAGCGCAGCTGAAGCGAGAAGGGTCGAGGCCGAGAAGGCCAGGGCGGAGGCTGAAAAGGCCAAAGCGGAGGGCGCGCTGCCCGAGGAAGTCAAGCAGATCCTGGAACGCGGAAATGAATACATCGCCCAGATCCACCGCTCCAACGACGCCATCCCCGACGCCCTCATCACCGACAAGCTGGACCGCATGGCGGAAATCGTCACCAA